>JAPYOG010000136.1 GCA_028278785.1 Candidatus Poriferisocius anaerobius
ACCAACAGGAGTCGCTGCTGTGATGTCCGGCCCATTGCCCGAACCGGCACCCCGCTCGACCCCCGCGCCCGCCACATCCCGGCCCGTCCCCGAGTCGCTGCTTGCCCCCGGGCTTGGGCCGGTGTGGCGCGAAGCCCGCCGGCGGCTCGACCGCTTCGGCCCACAGCGCCGGGGCACGATCATCTGCCCGCCGCTCGAGCAGGCGTGCGTCTTAGCCGTCGAGTCGCTTCTAGGAAGTGCGTGCGCCAAGCGCTTGGATTTGGAGCAGATGGAAGCGGCACTTGTGGAGCGGGGTGTCGGCGCCGATCTATGCGATGCGCTCACTCGACTCGGACACCCTCCGTCAGCCGAGGCAGCCCAGCGACGGGCAGATCGCGCCCGTGCCCAAGAGTCCCGGACGGCCCTGTGCGACGCTGTTGCCGCTTGGGATGAGCAATGGGCCCCCGCGTGGGCCGACAGCATCGCCAGAGCCGGGCTGCTGAAGGACGCGGACAGCGACGGCGCGGCCAGACTCGCCGCTGGGGTCCGCCGCCTGCTCGACCATCTCGACGCCTCCCGGCCGCAGAGTGCCAGCCGCACAGAGATGGCAGCCGCTCTCTACGGGTCGGCGCATGCCCTCGACGAAGGCGAAACGCTGGCACGGGCGGCAACCCATGCTCTGCGCCACCGGGTCGGCCCGCTAGACGATGAGCGCGGACTCTGGGAGGCCGCCGGCATCCGGTCCAGTGAAGTGTCAGCCCCAGCGCTCGTCTGGGCAGTGCCGGCGATCGGCGCCTCCCCGCTGGCGACGCAGATCCGCCTGGCCTGCAACGCCGCTCTTCCCCTCCACCTCAACCTGTTCGCCTTGCGCCGGCACCCCATTGCCGTTGACGCAGGCACGCCCGTTCTGGTGGTCGAGAACCCGAGGCTGGTGGAGGCAGCCGCGGAGCGCAAGCTGCCGATCTGCGTGGTCTCCTCCAACGGCAACCCCTCGACTGCGGTTTCCGCACTGCTCGGGCAACTCCAACAGGCGGAGGCTCGCCTCTGGTATCACGGCGACTTCGACGCCCCGGGCATCGCCATCTGCCGCCGGATGCACCAAGTCGGCCTGACCCCGTGGATGATGGGCGCCGGCCAATATGCCGACGCCGTCCGACAGGCAGCGCAATCGGACGTGCCGCTCATGTCCGAATCCGCAGACTGCGGCCCCACCCCCTGGGATCCGAGGCTCCAAGGCGCGTTCAACCACCACCGCCTCATCGTCCATGAGGAGTTCGTGCTCAACGACGTGCTCACCCGTTTCAGCCGACTCAGCGGGTGACAGCGAAAAGACTCCCGCCACCATGGCCATGTTCTCTGGTGATGTTCTCTGCGGCAGGCAAAGCCGCACACAGTTTGGGTTGTCAGCGTCCTCGATACAAGACGATATCGGCCCGCTTCGAGCCCAGTTCCCGGGTGAGGCGCCGTACTTGGGCTTTGAGCCGGACCACCTCGGACTCCAGGGCCAGCACCCGCTCCACGCCGTCGAGGTTCATACCCTCGCTGGTGAGCTCGTGTACCCGGCGCAGCTTCTCGATGTCGGCGTCGCTGTAGCGCCGGCTGCCGCCGCCCGTGCGGGCCGGCTGCACCAAGCCCCGGCGGTCGTATATCCGCAGAGTCTGAGGGTGGATGCCGGCCAGCTCGGCGGCCACCGAGATCACATACACCGCCCGATCGCGGCCTCGGGGGTCGATCATGGCTTTCCCTCCATCGTCTTGTCGAAGGCTGCAAGGGCTTGGCGCTGCTCATCAGACAGCCCGGTGGGCACCTCTAGGTTGACCGTCACCAGCAAATCCCCGGTTCCCCTGGGCGTCTTCACGCCCCGGCCCCGCACCCGGAGCACTTGTCCGGGCTGGCTGCCGGGAGGCAAGCGCAGGGTCACCGGTTCGCCCTCGAATGTGGGCACCGAGACCTCGGCGCCCAACGCGGCCTGGGCGAAGGTCACCGGCACGGCCACGGTGAGGTTCTTGCCCTGGCGGCCGAACACCGGATGGGGTTGGACTTTGACGGTCACGTAAAGGTCGCCGGGCGGGGCGCCGTTGAATCCCGGCTCCCCCTTGCCCGCCAGCTTGATCCTCTGGCCGTCGCCCACCCCGGCCGGAATCCGAACGGAAATGGAGCGTCCGGCTCGGGCGGTGTCGCCGCTGAGCGTCAACTCGGTGGTGGCGCCCCGCACTGCCTCGGCAAAGTCCAAGCTGAGGCTGGCATTGAGATCATGCCCGCGCACCGGGCGGGACTGCCCGCTGAATCGGGCGCCGCCGCGCTCGAAGCGCCCGCCCCCCATGAACGTGGAGAAGATGTCGGCCAGATCGCCCTCCATGGTGAAGCCGCCCGGCTCGGCCCGGAAATCCATCGGCCCCATGTGGCGCACTTGGTCGTACTGGGCCCGGCGCTCGCCGTCGCCCAGAACGTCGTAGGCCGCCGACACCTCTTTGAACCGATCCTCGGCCTCGGCGTCGTTCGGGTTGGCATCGGGGTGCAGCTCGCGGGCCAGCTTGCGGTAGGCCTTGGTGATCTCCTTGTCGGAAGCCGACGGCGAGACGCCGAGCACCTTGTAATAGTCGTTCTCCAGCCACTCCCGTTTTACCTCCACCCCGGTGCTACCCCCGAACCTTCACCATGGCGGGCCGCAATACCCGGCTGTTCCACTCATAGCCAGTACGCAGCACCTCAGCGATCACCGCCTCTCCCTCGCCTGGTTCGTGAATCACCGCCTCGTGGCAGTTGGGGTCGAAGGGAGCGCCGGTGTCGTCGAGCTTGGACAACCCCTCCTTCTCGAGCACTCCGAACAACGCGTCCCGGATGGGCACCACGTCTCCGGCGCCTTGGGCCACCGCAGCATCGCACGCGTCCAGCACCGGCAACACCTTCTCGACGATGCCCGCCGCGGCCACAGCCACCGTCTCCTTGTGGCGTTCGGCGGCCTTGCGGCGATAGTTGGCGAACTCAGCGGTCACCCGCTGGAGGTCGTTGAGATAGCCGTCTCGCTCGGCCAGCAGCTCCTCGGCTGAGGGCGGCGCATCGACATCGCCGGCCTGCTCGGGAGCTGACCGCGCGGCTGTCGGCGAATCCTCAACAGCATGCTCTTCAGGCTCGCTGCAAACCGGTACCGCGTCGGACGCGGGCAGATCTCCGTCCCATGCAGGGGCGTCACCGTCAGCGTGGGCACCGGCAGCCGGCAGATCGCTCACTTGGGGTCTCCGTCGCCATCCTCAACGATCTCAGCGTCCACGATGCTGTCGTCGGCAGAAGCGCCGTCAGCACTGTCCGCCGTGAAGTCCCCCGGCGCATCCCCGCCCGCGGCTGCGGCCTGCTCGTACATGGCTGCACCGATCTGCTGGCTGACGGCCGACAGCGCCTCGGTGGCCGAGCGGATGCGGTCCAGGTCCTTCTCGTCGATGGCTGTCTTGAGCTCGGCCAGCTTGGCCTCGGCTTCCGAGCGGCTGTCGGGGTCTGCCGACTCGCCGGCTTCGGCCAGCAGCTTCTCCACCTGGTACACGAGGCTGTCGGCGTTGTTGAGCGCCTCGGCCTCCTCCCGGCGGCGGGCATCCTCAGCGGCGTGGGCCTCGGCGTCGGCCACCATCTGGTCGATGGCGCTCTTGTCCAGCGAGCTCTGCCCGGTGATGGTGATGGACTGCTCCCTGCCGGTGGCCCGGTCTTTGGCCGACACGTGGACGATGCCGTTGGCGTCGATGTCGAAGGTGACCTCGATCTGGGGCACTCCCCGGGGCGCGGGAGGAAGGTCCACAAGCTGGAACTTGCCCAGCGTCTTGTTGTACGAGGCCATCTCCCGCTCGCCCTGGAGAACGTGGATCTCCACCGTGGGCTGGTTGTCGTCGGCGGTGGTGAACACCTCGGTGCGGCGGGTGGGGATGGTGGTGTTGCGCTCGATGAGCCGGGTCATCACGCCGCCTTTGGTCTCTATGCCCAGCGAAAGCGGGGTCACGTCCAGCAACAGCACGTCTTTGACCTCGCCTTTGAGCACGCCGGCTTGAACCGCGGCGCCCACCGCCACCACCTCGTCGGGGTTGACCCCCTGATGCGGCTGGGTGCCGGTCATGCCGGTCACCAGATCGACCACCGCCGGCATCCGGGTGGAGCCGCCCACCAAGATCACGTGGTCCACGTCGCCCGCCGACAAACCGGCATCGGAGAGCGCCTGCTCGAACGGCTTGCGGCAGCGGTCTAGCAGGTCGCTGGTGAGGTCTTGGAACTTGGCCCGGCTCAGCTCATAGTCCAGGTGAAGCGGGCCGGCGTCGGTGGCGGTGATGAACGGCAGGTTCACGCTCGTGCTCTGGGTTTGCGACAACTCGATCTTGGCCCGCTCTGCGCCCTCCTTGAGCCGCTGCATGGCCATGTTGTCCTTGCTCAGGTCCACCCCGTGGTCGTTGCGGAACGAGTCCACCAGCCAGCCGATCACCCGGTCGTCCCAGTCGTCGCCGCCCAGGGCGGTGTCGCCACTGGTGGACTTCACCTCGAACACCCCGTCGCCGATCTCCAAGACGGACACGTCGAAGGTGCCCCCGCCCAGATCGAAAACCAAGATCGTCTGGTCGGTGTCCCCCTTTTCGAGCCCGTAGGCCAGCGCGGCCGCGGTGGGCTCGTTGATGATCCGCAGAACTTCGAGCCCGGCAATGGTGCCGGCCTCTTTGGTGGCGGTCCGCTGGGCATCGTCGAAGTAGGCCGGGACGGTGATCACCGCCTCGGACACCTCGGCGCCCAGGTAGGTCTCGGCGTCTCGCTTCAGCTTTTGCAGGACCCGGGCCGAGATCTCCTGGCTGCTGTAGTCCTTTGCGTCGATTCCCACCGACCAGCCGGTGCCCACATGGCGCTTGACCGAGCGGATGGTCCGATCGGGATTGGTGATGGCCTGGCGTTTCGCCACTTCGCCCACCAGCACCTCTCCCTCTTTGGAGAACGCCACCACCGATGGAGTGGTTCGAGAGCCCTCGGTGTTGGCGATAACCGCGGGCTCACCGCCCTCCAGCACCGCGACCACGCTGTTGGTGGTGCCCAGGTCAATGCCGACAACTTTTCCCATCTTGTTGAACTCCTTGGGTGGATTGATTGCTTGCAGGGGATTGCTTGCAGAATTATTTTCGATTTGAAACATACCCTGCAAATTGCCGTATAGCAAAATTGAGTGATGTCAACTCAGGGTATGGGCGGCTACGCTGGCCGCCGTGAGCCCTGCAATGCTGATCCTGCTGCGCCATGGACAGAGCCAGTGGAACGCCTCAAACCGCTTCACCGGCTGGCACGACTGCGATCTGACCCGACAGGGCGAAGCAGAGGCCCGGGCCGGCGGCACAGCGCTGGCCGAGGCCGGGCTGCTCCCCGATGTCGCGCACACTTCGCTCCAGACTCGGGCCATCCGCACCGCCGAGCTCGCCCTGGCCGGCATGGGGCGGGCCTGGATCCCGGTTCGGCGGCACTGGCGTTTGAACGAGCGCCACTATGGCGATCTCACCGGGCTCGACAAGTCGGAGACGCGCCGGCGCTACGGCGACGAACAGCTCACGGCCTGGCGCCGGGGCTACCGCACGCCGCCGCCGCCCATCGCCGACCGCAACCCCTTCAACCCCAACCTCGACCCCCGCTACGCCGGCCTCGCTCCCGAGCTGGTCCCCCGAAGCGAGTGCCTGGCCGATGTGGTGGAGCGGCTGCTCCCCTACTGGC
This sequence comes from Candidatus Poriferisocius anaerobius, assembly GCA_028278785.1. Lineage (GTDB taxonomy): Bacteria > Actinomycetota > Acidimicrobiia > Acidimicrobiales > Bin134 > Poriferisocius > Poriferisocius anaerobius. Next base: position 5,698 of record JAPYOG010000136.1, read on the forward strand.
ACGACGCGGTGGTGCCCGACCTGCGGGCCGGAAGGGTGGTTATGATCTCCGCCCACGGCAACAGCCTGCGGGCTTTGGCCAAGCACCTCGACGGGATCGAGGACGACGCCATCGCCGCCCTCAACATCCCCACCGGCATGCCGCTGGTCTACGAGCTGGGGGCCGACATGATGCCCCTGGAGCCCAAAGCGACGCTGGCGCGCTCGCTCGACCCCGCAGCGGCGGCCGAAGCAGCCGCCGCGGTGGCCGAACAAGCGCGCTGAAGCGCCGTGACCGGCGCCACCGAGGTCGGCTTGAGTACGGAACCGGGGAGCGCCAACCACTAGTTTGGGGTCGCCATGGACCGAAAACGCCTGCGCCCCCATCACATAGTCCTCGGCCTCGGGCTCGGCTTCGCCGCCTTCACCATCGCCTCGGGCATCGTCTCGGCCGCCACCGAGTTCAAGAACCCCGCGGAGGTCACCCGCCACCCGTGGGAGAACATCCCAAACGGCTGGAAGGCCGCCTTCTACACCGTCATCCCCATCTTCTTGGTGTGGGCGGCCTGGGAGTTCGCCAAGCGGGTGAAGAACTGGGAGCGGGGCGGGCCCGACAACCGCCGCACCACCTGGGCCAACGCCAAGACCCGCCTGGCAGACCTGCGGCGGGGCGTGTACATGCGCACGCTTTTGCGGGAGCCGGGCGCCGGGGTCATGCACACCATGATCTACGCGGGGTTCATGGTCTTGCTGGGTGTGACCACCACCCTGGAGATCGACGAGCAGCTTCCCGACGGGGCCAAGTTCCTCCACGGCCGGGTATACCAGGTGTACTCGGCGGTGGCCGACATCGCCGGCGTTGTCTTCTTGGCCGGAGTGGTCTGGGCCATCGTGCGCCGCTACGGCCCCCGGCGGCTGCGGCCCTACCGCATCCGCATCAAGTCGCGCCCCGAGCACGCGGTGATACTCGGCACGTTCCTGGCCATCGGCATCACCGGGTTCGGCGCCGAGGTGTTCCGCATCGCCAACCACGGCGTGCCCGACTTCGAGAAGTGGTCGGTGGTCGGCTACTGGGTTGCCACCCACTTGAGGGGCCTTGAAGGCCTCGACCACTGGCACCAGCTCTGGTGGGCCGGCCACGTTGTGGCATTTGTGGCCTTTTTGGTGCTGCTGCCCATCACCATGCTGCGCCACATGATCACCTCCCCGCTGAACATGTACCTGCGCGACAAAGACCGGCCCAAGGGCGCCATGAAGCCCATGCCCAACCTGATGGAAACCGACCTGGAGACCTTCGGCGCTGCCACCGTGGAGGACTTCACCTGGAAGCAGCTTTTGGACACCGACGCCTGCACCATGTGCGGGCGGTGTACGTCGGTGTGCCCGGCGCATGCCACCGGCAAGCCGCTCGACCCCCGGGAGATCGTGTTGAAGACTGGGGAGGTCATGGCCGCCACCGGCAAGCCTGCCACCACCCCTCCGCTGGGCACGGTGCCGGAGATCAAGGTGGAGGCCAACTCGGTGTTCGAGCGGATCACCGGCGAGGAGCTGTGGTCTTGCACATCCTGCAAGGCGTGCGACGAGATCTGCCCGGTGAACATAGAGATCCTCGACAAGATTCTCGACATGCGCCGCTACCTGTCGCTGATGGAGTCAGACTTCCCGTCCGAGCTGGGCCAGGCATATCGGTCGATGGAGAACTCCGGGAACCCGTGGGGCATGTCGCAGGGCGACCGGGGGGCCTGGGCAACCGAGTTCGAGGGCATCGCCGTGCTCGACGGCGGCGATCCGCTGGAGTCGGAGTACCTGTACTGGGTGGGCTGCGCCGGGTCGTTCGACGACAAGAACCGCAAGGTGACCCGGGCGGTGGCCAAATTGCTCCAGCGGGCCGGCGTCAGCTTCTCCATCCTGGGGCCAGCCGAGAACTGCACCGGCGACCCGGCCCGGCGCTCCGGCAACGAGTACATCTTCCAGATGCTCGCCATGCAGAACATCGAGACCCTCAACGAGATGGGGGTCAAGAAGATCGTCACCCAGTGCCCCCACTGCTTCAACACGCTGGCCAACGAGTACCCCCAGCTCGGCGGGCACTACGAGGTGGTCCACCACACCCAGTTCCTGGAGGCGCTGATCGACGAGGGCCGCCTCGACATGACCGGTGCCCGCCTCGACGAGCGGGTGGTGTACCACGATTCGTGCTATCTGGGCCGCCACAACGATGTTTACCTGGCCCCCCGCAGGGTGGTGGGCTCGCTGGGCGGCGTCGAGGTGGTGGAAGCGCAGCGCAACGGCACCAAGGGGATGTGCTGCGGCGCGGGCGGGGCACGCATGTGGATGGAGGAGACCATCGGCAAGCAGGTGAACATCGAGCGATCGCAGGAGCTGCTGGCCACCGGGGCCGACCGCATCGCCACCGCCTGCCCGTTCTGCTACATCATGATCGACGACGGCATCAAGGCCGAGGGCGCCGACGAGGACGTGGTGGTGGGCGACATCTCCATGCACCTGCTGGAGGCATTGGAGAACCGCGACGCCGCCGTGGAGGAAGCCCGCCAATCAGAACTGCTTGCCGTCCGCACCGCGTCTCCGCGGGCTACGGCTGTTGCGGTGGCCGAACCACCGGCCACCGCGGCGCCAGAGGCCGAACGAGCACCGGCGCCCGAGCAGCAGCAAGAGCCCGAGCCCGAAGCGGCTGCCCCTGCGGCCAAGCCCGCGGCGCCCACCGGTCCGGCGGATGACTTCACCCGCATCAAGGGCACCGACCCCGCGCTGGCCCGGGCGCTATCCGAGCATGGCATCGTCACCTACGAGGACTTGGCCGGCCTCGACGACGACGGCGTGCGAAACCTGGAAGCCGCCCTGAAGATCCCCGGTCGCATCAGCAAGTGGAAGTGGCCCACCCAGGCGGCCGCCCTTATCGCGGAGCGAGACGAAGACGACTGAGCGCCCTGTACCCCTGTACCCCTCCAATTGGCCAGCGCTGACTCACAAGCGGAGGCTGGGGCGCCTTAGCCAGTGTTTCTGAGCCCCGCGGCGATGCCGTTCACGGTGAGCAGCAGGGCTCGCTGAATGCGTCTGGCGTCTTCGGGCGAATCGACCCCAGCACGGGATCGGGCTAAGAGCTCCACCTGCAAGACGCTGATGGGATCGAGATAGGCGTCGCGCACGGCCAGGGTCCTCTTGAGCACGGGAAGATCGCTGAGCAGGTCGCCGCCGGTCAGCTTGGCGATGTGGGCCACCGCGAGGTCGTGCTCATCGGCGATGGCGGCGAAGAAGTGGTGGAGTTCGGGGGCGACGAGGCGGTTGACATAGTGGCGGGCGATGGCCAGATCGGTCTTCACCAATGTCATCTCGACGTTGGAGATGAACGTGCGGAAGAAATGCCAGTCCTCGTGCATTTCCTGGATCTGCTCTCCGAAGCCGGCTTGCTGGGCCGTCTCCAGGGCAGTGCCCACTCCGAACCAGCCGGGGATGATCTGGCGCGACTGTGTCCAGCCGAAAACCCAGGGGATAGCCCGGAGGCGCTCGATTCCCTCTGCCGAGCCGGAGCGGCGGGCCGGTCGGGAGCCGATGTTCATGGCCGCCAGCTCTTCCACCGGCGTGGAGGTCTGGAAGTACTCCGAGAACCCCGGGGTGTCGAGCAGGCTGCGATAGGACTCATAGGCCCGGGCCGACATCAGGTCCATAACGTCGTTCCAGACATTGACTTCGCCATGGCCGTGGCGGGGGCGCCGGTGGGCGAGGGTGGCCTCCAGCACGGCCGAGAGGGCCAAATCGAGGTTGCGCTGGGCCAGGCGGGGCAGGCCGTACTTGTCGGCGATCACCTCGCCCTGCTCGGTGATCTTCATCGCTCCGGCCACCACCCCGGCCGGTTGCGACAAGATGGCGGCATTGGTCGGGCCGCCGCCCCGCCCCACCGTGCCGCCCCGGCCGTGGAACACCACCACTTGGATGCCGGAATCCGCCGAGACCTCGGCAATCTCACGCAGCGCCTTGTGGATCTCCCACTGCGATGTGGTGATGCCGCCGTCCTTGTTGGAGTCGGAGTATCCGACCATCACCTCTTGGGTGTCGCCCCTGAGCTGCACCAGCCGACGGTAGGCGGGAACGGCGAACAGCTCCCGGAGCATGGAACCGACTCCCCGGAGATCTTCGATGGTCTCAAAGAGCGGCACGAAGCCAATTCGGGCGACACCTCCGGGGATGTCGACCAGGCCGACCTCGCGGGCCAGAACGGCGGGGGCGAGCACGTCGTCCATACCCTGGGTCATGGAGACGATGTAGCTCTCGATCACGCCGTCGCCGTGGCGGTCGAGGGCTTGTCGCAGGGCCGCGAACAGAGCCAGCGAGCCCTGGGCACTCGACCCCGCGGGAGGAGCCAAGGGGCGGCGGCTCTCCAGTTCGGCGGCCAACAGCGCGCTGCGATCGGGGCGCGAGAGGGAGCGGTATTCGGTTCCCAACTCGGCGAACAGCTCGTCTAGGGCCTCGTGATGGGCGGCGGCGTTCTCGCGGATGTCGAGGGTGGCGAGGTGAAATCCGACCATGGCCAGGATGCGGCGGACCCGGGCCAAGCGGCCGCTTGCCATCAGAGATCCCCCGTTGGCTTCGAGCGATCGGGCCATGACGGCGAGGTCGGCCTCCACCTCGGCGGGGGACCCATAGGCCCTCGGGCCGGGAGGCTGGGCGACGGCTTCCAACAGGCGCTGGTGGATCACCGAGCAGCGCTGACGGTAGGGCTCGCCCGCGCTCAACCTGCTGAATCGGGATGCCACGTCGGGAAAGCCGTCGCGGTCGGCTTCGATTTGGGCCTGCATCTCAGGGGTGACGGCGCTGACGGCGGTGCTGACCGACAGTTCCGACGACAGCTCCTCCACCTCGGCCAGCAGCAGGCGCAGCGCCCGCCCCCGCTGAAAGGCCAGCACCTCCAGCGTCGTCTCGGGGGTGACATTGGGGTTGCCATCGCGGTCGCCGCCCACCCACGACCCGAACCTCACCGGCACCTGGGGCCCGTCCAGCGAGCCATCGATGGTTCGCAGCACGGCATCGATGTCGTCGAACAGCTCGGGCACCCCGTCAGCGGCGATCTCGGTGAGGAAGTAGAGGATGGAGCGGGCCTCGTCCACGGGATCGGGCCGCTCTCGGCGCAGTTCGTCGGTCTGCCAGATGGCGTCGATCAGCTCGTCGATGCGGCGGTCGATTCGGCGCCGGTCGGCCGGCCCGCTGCCGGTCTCGCTTCGGCGCTCGATGAGCACGGCGACCTCGTTGAGCTTGTCGAGGATCGACCGGCGGGAGGCCTCGGTGGGATGGGCGGTGAACACCGGGCGGAGGTCGGCGCCCCGGGTGGCGGCCGCGATGTCCTCGCTGTCTACGCCGAGGCCCAGCAGCTTTTGCACTGTTTCGGCGAAACGATGGCTGCCGGCAAGGCCGCCGGCGTTGAGATCCTCGATGCGGTGGACCTGCTCGGCGGTGTTGGCCAGGTGAAAGTAGACCGTGAACGCCCTGACCAGGCGGATGGCCTCCACCACGTCCACATCGTCGAGCATCTCGGCCAGGGCGGCGCCCGACTCCTCGTCGCGCCGCAGGCCTCGGGCCATCGCCCGCACCTGCTCGACGCGATCGAGCAATTCAGGACCGTGCTGGCGTACCAGGGCATCGCCGAGCTGGTTGCCCAGCCGCCTGATGTCGTTGCGAAGCGCCGAGTCGATTTCACCGAGATGGCGAATTTTTGCCATACGGATCAAGGTATCGGGAACCAAATCAAAATGGGCGCGCAACCCCGCGATCAAACTGTTATGTACGTTGTTGTACACGTTCGGCAAAGCCGCTAACCTGACGAAATGCCGTTCGCCGAAGATCCCGTTTCAGCGATCACCGTGCCGGTAAGCGCATTCCGGGCCAACTGCGGTCCGCTCTTGGAGGCGGTGCGGGACGGTCAAGAAATCGTCATAACCAAGAACGGGCGGCCAGTGGCTGAGGTGCGCCCGCCCCGATCTCCCCTCGCCGAATATTCCGGGTCGCTATTCGGCTTCTGCCGGGACATCATCTCGCTTCCCGAAGGCTTTGATTTCGACGAGGCGGAGGTATCGCCCGGTCATGCAGAGGTCGTCAAGGAGATCCTCGCCAGCTGGGACGATCAGGAACCCAGCCTCGTCAGCGGCACGCATGATCCCGATGGCTGATGCTGCTCCTCGACACCAACGTCGTGCTCCGCTTCTGCTGGGGACTGGCTGACGACAAGCTCGGCGCCCAGGCCATCCAGCGGGTTGACCGTGCGTCTCGACGAGGCGAAGCAGCGGTCAGCGCCATCACCTTCTGGGAACTCTCCCTGCTGAAAGCTAAACGGCGGCTGGGCATAGAGACCGATGTGACTCTTCTCCGGCTGCGAATGGCAACCGCCGGGATCAGAGACATGCCTCTTGGGTCGCTGGAAGCGGAGCAAGCCGCTCGCCTCGGGGAACTAGGGCTGACCGCCAATGACACCGCAGACCGGTTCATCTTGGCCACCGCCCTTGTCCAGGAGTGTCCTCTGCTCACCTTGGACAGAGACATGCTGGGTTGGAACGGCCCGGTCAAGTGCATCGACGCAGCCATCTAATCGACGCAGCCATCTAATCGACGCAGCCATCTAGTGGTAATGTCCATAGAGGTTGTTAGCTCCGCTAAGTGCCCGATGCATTCGTCCTCGCCGCCGGCTCGGTCGCGGGCTTGCGGGGGCAGGGG
>JAPYOG010000137.1 GCA_028278785.1 Candidatus Poriferisocius anaerobius
CGACGAGCTGTCGGAGGAGGACAAGGTGATCGTGTCCCGGGCCCGCAAAGTGCAGCGGTTCTTGTCCCAGCCCATGTTCGTGGCCGAGGTGTTCACCGGGCTGCCCGGTGTTTTCACTCCGGTCGGCGAGACGGTGGACTCGTTTGAGGCTCTGGTGAACGGCGATCTCGACGACTTGCCCGAGCAGGCATTCTTCATGGTGGGCGGCGCTGAGGACGCCCACCGCAAGGCGGCCGAGCTCGAGGCTCAGGCGGCTTAGGCATGGCTCTGGCCCGCGGCGCGTCGGAGCAGGGGAGCTGAGCATGGCGATGTCCGTAGAGCTCGTCTCCCCCGAGGAGATCGTCTACACCGGCGAAGCCGAGATGGTGGTGGCCCGCACCACCGACGGGGAGATCGCCTTCCAGCCCGGCCATGTCCCCTTCCTGGGGATCCTGGTGCCCGGCGAGGTCCGGGTGTACACCTCCGACGGCGCCAAGACCACCATCGCCGTCGAGCGGGGCTTCGTGGAGGTCTCCCACGACAGCATCGCCCTCCTCAGCGACTCCGCCGTCGTCAGCTAGCCCTGCACACAGTGCATCGACACGCCAGTACCCAGATGGCTACCCGCAACCTCGACAGCAAATGGACCGTCTGACGAGATCGCCTTTTGCGACGCTCTGGGCCTGAACCAGGCACTGTAACACCAGCGGCCACGTCGTGGTGGATCAGCTCAGGGCAGTCAGTGTTCCGGCAGTGGCCACGGTGATGGCGGTGCCGCCGACGGTCCAGTTGACCGCCGCAGCGGCGACTGCCGACACGATGGGGGTCAACCTGCCCCAGCCTCGACCAGCCTGGGGACCAGCGCGTCGAGCACCTCGGCCCAGTCGCCCACAAAGCCGATGTCCACGATCTCCCACAGGGGAGCTTCGGGGTCGGGGTTGATGCCCACCACGGTGCCGGCGTTGCGAACTCCCACGGTGTGGTTGAACTTGCCGCTGGTGCCGATGGCGAAATACAGGCGGGGGCTGATGCTGTGGCCGGTGATTCCCACCTGGCGGGCCCGGGGCATCCAGCCGTGGTCGGTGACCTTGCGGGTGGCGCACAGGGCGGCGCCGATGGCGGCCCGGTGCTTCTCCAGCTTGGGATAGTCGTCCGGGTCGACCCCTTGGCCCACGCCGATCACCACCGAGGCGCCGGCCAGTTCGTCGCTGTCGTCGTCGCGGTAGCGCCGGATGACTTCGAGGCGGCTGCGTCCCGGCGAGTTCAGCGACGACCGGCGGGCCGGCGGGCATTCGGGATTCGGCCGGGGGAGGGGCAGCACCCCCGGGCGCACCGTGGCCATCTGGATCGGAGACGAGCAGAGGATCTCCGCCAGCAGCCATCCCCCGAACGCCCACGGCCGGGTCTCGGCTGCCCAGGCAGACATGGCCGATGCCAGGTCTTCCTCGGCGGCCCAGGCAGACATGGCCGACGCCAGATCTTCCTCGGCTGCTGACGTGACATCATCGCTGTTGGCGACGTCGATCTGCTCATCTGCGCCCCACGGGCCGAGATCTTCGTCCGGATCGCCGAGGCCGGGGCCCAGGGCGGCCACCTGCCCGCCGATCTCAGCCGCCAAGCCGGCGGCGGCACCCAAGAGCTCGCGGGTCACCCGCTCTCGGCCCGGCTCCACGAGAACCGCGATTGCCGAGCTGTCGGAACCGGCCCCGGCGCGCCCGGCAACCACACCTGGCTCGGGCACAGAGCCGGCAGCGAGCGCCCCCTTCCCGGCCAGTATCGCCACGGCCTGCTCGACCTGCTCGGCCAGAGTGCCCTTCATCATCTGGCGTCGGCGCTCCACGTCGATCATCTGAATCGGGCCGACCGAGGTGAGGCTGGCCTCCTGGCCCCACGGGCCGGGGCCGAGGTCGGCTGCGCTGAGCGTTTGGATCCTCGAGCCGTCTGCTGCGGCCCAGGCCTCAGGATCCTTGATCTTGCAGGGGTCGCACAAGCGCTCGGCACACGACACCACCGCGGGAAGCCCCACCGCCACGTCCACCCACTCGTCGTCGTGCTCCAAGCGCAGCTCCAGACGGTTGCCGTGGAGGGAGAAATAGCGCACCCCGGTGGCGAACGGCAGCCCGAGCAGCTCGGCCACCTGGGGAGGCACCTGGCCGGTGTCGGCGTCCACCGAGTTGCGCCCCATCATCACCAGATCGAACGGTCCCAGCCGCTCCAGGGCGGCGGCCAGGGCTTTGGCGGTGGCCCAAGTGTCGGATCCGGCGAACTCCGGGTCGCAGATGTGGACCCCGGCGTCCACCCCGAAGACCAGGGCCTCGCGGCACACGTTCTCGGCAGACGGGGGACCGAGGGTACACACGGTTACCGTGCCCCCGCTGGCCCGGGCCACCTCGGTTCCCTTGGCCACGGCGCGGCGGCAGTAGTCGTTCATGTGCATACCGATGCCGTCTCGCAGCATCCGGCCATCAGGTCCCAGAACCATGTCCTCGAACACCGGTATCTGCTTGGCCAAAACCGCCACCCGCAGGGGCCGGGCAGGCGCAATCACAGAGGAGGGCAGGTCGAACATCTGCTCCGAGGCTACCGAGCAAGGCCGCCTGGTGAGCCGTCTGCCAGCGCGAATCGAGCCCTTTGCGACCGCAGCGTCTGAAATGGGTTGCAGGCCTTTCAAGCCGCGCCCTCTCGGAGTCGCGCCGGAGATGTCTACAGGGCGGCCATCGGCACGGCGTCTGGCCGCTACGGTTGGAAGATGGCCCTCACGAACCGGCGGAGCGTTGCCGGCAACGCCGCGGCCCTCCCGTGTCTCCCGGCAACGCCACGAGGCAGCGCGGATGGCACTCGATAAGCGCCATATTCGCTTCGAGCGCTCAGATCTCGACGAGGTGGCCCACGAGATGCTTGCCTTGGCTGCTCGGGGCGACGGCAGGGGGTGGATGAATGTTCAGCCCGTGGTAGCCGATGAAGACCGGCCACCCGAGTCGCCTGTGTTCAAGCTGTTCACAGCGAGGGGTCCGCCCATCCCCCTGGGCACTTGGGTGCCGGCCCACAAATACCGGGACAAGTGGCAGCCCGCTTCGGTGGGATTGCAGCACGCCGGCGGCCGACACGCCTCGAAGCTGTTGGAGGAGCGGGGGGTGGTGGCGCCGGCCGGATGGAATCGGCGCCAGGACCACATCAAGCGAGGCCTGGTCTACGAGTTGCCAGACGGCCATGATCCCACAGCGGCGCTGGCGTTCCTGCTGGACGCCATGTCGCAGCTCGTCGCCTTTCCCCTCAGCGGGAGGTGGCTGGCTGTGGTGTTGACCCAGCGCTAGCGGCGGCCCCTGAGATCGCCGAGCTGCGCGGCCAGGGCCGGCTGCCGCCGAGTTCCCGCCGCGAGCCGGCGGGGCGGCGACGCTACCCGGGCGAGGCCACTGACAGGTTGACTTGGAGGTCGGTGAAGCTGGGGGGTCCGAGGCCGTCGCTGCAATGCAGGGCAAGGTGGCGTTCTTCTGGCGCCACGATCATGCCGGCGTTGCCCAGCCATGCCGTCTCCAGCCCTCCCAAGTCCCAGGCATTCCACACCTCCAAGCGGCGAACTCGGGGGCCTCGGACCACCAGCTCCACCGCGGGGGGACTGGTGTCGGACCACAGCGAGACGATCTCGCAGGAAGCCCCAGCCACCTCGAGGGCGCCGTTGACCGCTGCCAGCTTGAGGGCTTGGCGGCGGTCGGAGCGAGCAGACATTCGCTGCACCCGAACCTTGGTGCCGTCGGCCACGGCCAGAAGTAGCAGCGGGCGGACGTCGTGCCCATCGTGGGCGATGGTCCGGGCGCCGTCGGCGAAGCGATCGCTGAAAGTCGGCGGGGAGCTCATGGCCTGGCGAAGGGGTCGAGGCCCTGGTCGCCCCAGGTAGGGGTGGGTCTGCGTTTGGTGGCCCAGCAGTAGCGCAGCATGGGCTCGGACAAGTCGAGCTGCTCGATGGCCCCGGTTCGGGGGTTGAAGCGCTGGGGGGCCTCGCCTATGGACATGAGTGCCCGGTTGTCCTCGCCGAACACCACCGAGGAGGAGCGCTCCGAAAGGTTCTTCCAATAGCGGCGGCGGACTGCGGTTATCGAGGGCGGCGCGCCGCTGGGGGTGAGCTTGTAGATGGAGT
>JAPYOG010000138.1 GCA_028278785.1 Candidatus Poriferisocius anaerobius
TCTCGGAACACGCCCACGGTCAGCAACTCGGCGGGAAGCCGCCGAGCGATTTCCTCGACGCGGGGCGGGGCGATCTGGCGGGGCGACGGGGCCATGACGAAGCCCACGGCATCGGCGCCCAACGCGGTTGCCAGCAAGGCATCGTCGGCGGTGGTGATGCCGCAGATTTTGATGAACACTGCCCTCAACCTATCGGCTTTGGCTCTGAGGCCTCGGGTTGTCAACGGGGAACGGCGCCGGCGCGAGCCGGGTGCCCGGCTACCCGCACCGCCGCGGGCATCTCCACAGCTCGCTTGATGTATCCCAAGGCCACCGTGGCCCCCGAGACGGCGTCCCATGCGGTGCTGGTGACGGCCCCGACCTCTGCACCGCCGTCGCCGGTGATGGGATCACCGGTGCTCAGCCCAACCCGGCCCTGCATGGTCAACAGCCGGAGATAGCGGGGCGCGCCGCCGCTCCGCGAGTCCATGCGGGCCACCAGCTCCTGGCCGGTGAAGCATCCTTTGGCGAAGCTGACGGTGAAGGGGACCACTTCGGCCTCAGCGGGAATGGTGCGGTGGTCGATGTCGGCGCCCATGCGGGGAAAACCGCACCTGATTCGATGCGCTTCCAGGGTTTCGGGATCGATTCGAGCCACATCGCCAGACACCGCCGGTGCGGGGCCGAGCACATCGATGCCACCGGTGGGCACCGGGCCGACAACCTCGCCGGAGACGGACACGTCTTCTGCGCCCGGCCCCCGAACGGCGATGCAGCGCCACTCCAGGGGCGCCAGAGCCACATCGGTGCGGAGCATGAACCGCTTGAGCCGGGCAACCACCTCATCGAGGGGGCCGTCGGTGTCCAGCACGAACCGGTCGGCGCCCTGCCGGGTCACACGCACCAAGGCGTCCACCCGTCCCTGGGGTTGCAGGATGAGCGACCAGGCCGACTGTCCACCGGCCAGCCCGGCCACGTCCTGGCTGAGCTGACCCTGCAAGAACGCCTCCGCGTCAGGCCCGGCAACCGCCAGCGCCGCCCGCTCGGTGTAACAAGCCCCGACTGAGGCGAAGAGATCCACCGGGCTGCTCACTGCCGGCGACTCCGACTCATCCGACGCGCGGCGGGAACTCGGCGCCCCTCATCCACCGGGCTGCTCACTGCCGGCGACTCCGACTCATCCGACGCGCGGCGGGAACGGCTGACAGCAGGGCTTTGGCCTTGTTGGCGCACTCCAGGTCTTCTTGTTCGGGGATGCTGTCGGCCACGATGCCGGCGCCGGCCTGCACCGAGGCCCGGCCGTTTTGGATCACCATGGTGCGGATGGCGATGGCAGTGTCGATGTTGCCCGAGAAGTCCAGGTAGCCGACCACCCCGGCGTAGGGGCCGCGTTTCACCGGCTCCAAGGCGTCGATGATCTCCATGGCCCGCACTTTGGGCGCTCCCGACACGGTGCCCGCAGGCAGGGTGGCCCGCAGCACGTCTACCGGGGTGCATCCGGGGGCGAGGTCTCCCGACACTTGCGAGGTGAGGTGCATGACATGGCTGTAGCGCTCCAAGGCCATCATCTCGTCCACTCTCTCGGTGCCGAAAGCGGCCACCCGGCCAACGTCGTTGCGGGCCAAGTCCAGCAGCATGATGTGCTCGGCGATCTCCTTGGGATCCTCGGACAGCTCAGCGGCCATCCGGCGGTCCTCAACCTCGTTGCGGCCCCGGCGGCGGGTGCCGGCGATGGGGCGTGAGATGACCCGGCCGCCGAGGAGCTGCACCATGGGCTCGGGAGAGCAGCCCACCAGCGACACCTCGGGCAGGCGCACGAAGTACATATAGGGGCTGGGGTTGACCTGGCGCAGCGAGCGGTAGACGTCGAAGGGCTCGGCCTCGAGGTCGAAGTCGTAGCGCTGGGCCAGCACCACCTGGAAGATGTCGCCGGCGAAGATGTGCTCTTTGGCCGCCTCCACCGCATCGCAGAAGCTCGCCGAGCCCATGCTGGACACTGCTTCTGGCAGCTCGTCGTCTTCCGGGGGCTCGAGGAGGGGTTCGGCCACCGGTCGGGCGCCGTCGTCGGCAAGCTGTTCCAAACCCGCCACCGCGCGGTCGTAGGCGGCGTCCACCTCAGAAGCGGGGGCCCCCGGCGGGATGATCACGTTCTCGATCAGGATGACCCTCTGGCGCCAGTGGTCGAACACGGCCATCTCGCCGACCACCGACAGCACCGCGTCGGGCAGTCCTTGATCGTCGGGTGGCGCATCCGGCAGGCTCTCCACCTCCCTGACCACGTCGTAGCCCAAATAGCCCACAAGACCGCCGTGCAGCGGGGGCAGCTCGTCGATGACCGGAGATCGCCACTGCCGCAGTATGTGCTCCACCGCGGCCAGAATGCCCCTGTCCAAGGGGGTTCCCTCCGGGAAGTCGCCGGTGGCCGACACGATGCTGCCCCTGGCCACCAGGGTGCCCAGCGGTCGGCGCCCGATGAGCGAGAACCGGCTCCAGCGCTCGCCGTGCTCCACCGACTCCAGCAAGAAACCGGGTTCGGCGCCCACGGTGCGCATGAACGCGGCCACCGGGGTGGTGAGGTCGGCCACCAGCTCCCGCCACACCGGGATCACCGTCCACTCGCGTGCCAGCCGGTGGAACTCCCGGCGATCGGGGCAGATCACGGCCACGGCGGTGCGGTCACTCCGAAACCGGCGCAACCGGCTGGCCGAACGACCGGAAAAAGCAGGAGTACTCCCCGGTATGGCACGCGCCCCGGCCTTCCTGATGCACGGTGAACAACAAGGTGTCGCCGTCGCAGTCGTAGTACGCCTCGCGCACATACTGGCGGTCGCCGGAGGTCTCCCCCTTGCACCAGTACTCCTGGCGAGACCGGCTCCAGAACCAGGTGCGCCCGGTTTCCAGCGTGCGCTCCAAAGCCACTCGGTCCATCCAGGCCATCATCAGCACCCGGCCCCCGCCGTGGTCCTGCACGATGGCGGGAACCAGGCCGTCATGGCCGAACACCACATGGTCCAGCGTTCCGGGGGCAGCTTGCACAGGCGTGGCTTCGGGCATAGCCCCATCGTAGGGCCATACCCGGCACCGATCAGAGCCATTTGCAGACCGCGCCGACCCTGCCGGATCAGAGGTGCAGGAGAGATGCAGACCGCGCTGACCCTGTCGGATCTAAAGATACAGGCGAGATGCAGACCGGTGCCTCCCCCTGTCGGATCAGAGATACAGGCCGGTGCTTCCCTCGTCGAGGCGGGGGGCGGCCACTGCGTGGATGTCCCGCTCCCTCAGTATCAGGTAGGCGGCGCCCCGTCAGGCATCCGCGGGGCGCACGGGGATGCCCGCGGCGGCCATGTGGGCTTTGGCTTCGGCCACGGTGTGGGCGCCGAAGTGGAAGATGGAGGCGGCCAGCACGGCATCGGCGCCCCCCTTGACCACGCCCTCCGCCAAGTGATCGAGGGTGCCCACACCGCCGCTGGCTATGACCGGCACGTTTACCACCCCCACCACCGCTCGGGTCAGCTCCAGATCGAAGCCGTCGCGGGTGCCGTCCCGGTCCATGGATGTGAGCAGGATCTCCCCGGCGCCCAGCTCGGTCACCCGGATGGCGTACTCGATGGCGTCGATCCCGGTGGGAGTGCGCCCCCCGTGGGTGAAGACCTCGAACGGGAAGGCGCCGCCGTGGGTGCGACGGGCGTCTATGGACACCACCGCGCACTGGCTGCCGAACTCGCCGGCGATCTCGGCCACCAGCTCGGGGCGGCTGACCGCGGCGGTGTTGACCGAGACCTTGTCGGCACCGGCCCGCAGCAGACGGCGTGCGTCGTCCACCGCGCGAATGCCTCCGCCGATGGTGAACGGGATGAACACCTCCTCGGCGGTTCGGTGTACGAGATCCACGGTTGTCTCCCGCCGATCCGACGAAGCGGTGATGTCCAGGAAAACCACCTCGTCGGCGCCCTGCTGGTCGTAGCGGGCGGCCAGCTCCACCGGGTCGCCGGCATCGGCAAGATCGACGAAGTTGACGCCCTTCACCACCCGGCCGGCATCCACGTCCAGACACGAGATGACCCTGGCGTTGCCGGACACGGCTGCCGGCCCGCTCGCAGGGCTCATGGCCTCAGCGTCTCCAAAGCCTGCTCCACCGTGAAGCGGCCCTCATAAAGGGCCCTGCCCACGATGACCCCCCCGAGCCGCCGGCCGCCGGAGGCGATGGCCGTCAGCGCGTTGATGTCGTCAAGGGTCGCCACCCCGCCCGAGGCGATCACCGCCAGCCCGGTGGCGGCCAGCACTGCGGCAAGCCCCTCGGTGTCGGGTCCGCCCAAGGTGCCGTCCCGGCTTATCTCGGTTACCACCACCGCCTCTGCCCCCGACGACTCGAAGCCAGCAGCCATCTCCAGCAGATCGCCCCCTCCGGCCCTTTCCCAGCCGTGGGTGGACACGTCGCGGCCTCGGGCGTCCAACCCCACGGCCACGGGCTGGCGCGCGGCCACGTCGGCCACCAGCTCTGGATTCTCCACCGCCGCGGTGCCGATCACCACGCGGGCCACACCGGCCTCGGCCAATGCCGCGGCGGCCTCTCGGCTGCGGACTCCGCCGCCAGCCTGCACGGGCACGTCAACCGCCGCGGCAACGGCCGCGATCACCGGCAGGTTGACCGCTTCCCCGGTTCGGGCCGCGTCCAAGTCCACGATGTGCAACCACGAGGCCCCGGCATCGGCAAACTGCCGGGCCTGGCCCACAGGGTCGTCGCTGTAAGCGGTCTCGGCGTCGTAGCGCCCCTGGTAGAGGCGCACACAGCGCCCGCCGCGCAGATCAATGGCCGGATAGAGCTGCACCTCAGGAAACCGCCGCCGCGCTTCGGGCCTGCTTCACGACGCTCTCCAGGAAACCGCCGCCGCGCTTCGGGCCTGCTTCACGACGCTCTCCAGGCAACCGCCGCCGCGCTTCGGGCCTGGTCTACGAAGTTCTCCAGCAGGCGCAGGCCGGGGCGGGCCGACTTCTCGGGGTGGAATTGCGTGGCCCACACGTTGTCGTCAGCGATCACCGCGGCCACGGGGCCGCCGTAGTCGCAGGTTGCGGCCACGTTGTCGGCCATCGGCGCGGCGTAGGAGTGTACGAAGTAAACCCAGGCCCCGCCCAAACCGGCCAGCATGGGGATCCGAGTGCGGACTTCCAGGCGGTTCCACTGCATCTGGGGACGCTTCACACCGCCTGCCAGCAGGCGAACGGTGCCGGGCAGGATGCCCAAGCCGGACATGCCCGGCGCCTCATCGGAGCCCTCGTAGAGAAGCTGCAAGCCGATGCAGATGCCCAGAAAAGGCCGACCGGAGGCGGCGGCGGCTCGGGCCCGGTCGTCAAGCCCGGTGCGGCCCAGCGCGGCCATGCAAGGCCCGAACGCGCCCACGCCGGGAAGCACCACCCCGGCGGCGTCGGCGATGAGCCCTGAGTCGGCGGTCAGCCGGGCGTCGGCGCCCATGCGCTCCAGGCCTTTCTGGGCCGAGCGCAGGTTGCCGATGCCGTAGTCCAACACCGCGATCAGCGGTCGGCTCATGGCGCCGGTTCGCTCACAAGACGCCCTTGGTGGAGGGGATGCCGGCGCCCTCCACCCGCACCGCGTCGCGCAAGGCCCGAGCCACCGCTTTGAAGCTGGCCTCGATGATGTGGTGGGTGTTGCGGCCCCGAACCATGGTGATGTGCAGGGTCAACGCCGCCGATGAGGCGAACGCCCGCCAGAACTCCTCGCAGAGCTGGGGGTCGAACGGCGGATCGCCGAGGATCTTCTGGCCTGGAGGGTTCACGTCGTAGTGCAGGTACGGACGGCCCGACAGGTCCACCACCGCCTCCACCACCGCCTCGTCCAGCGGCACCGAGATGGACGCGAATCGCCGCACCCCGGCCTTGTCTCCCAGCGCCTCGGCGAAACACGAGCCCAACAGGATGCCCGCGTCTTCCACGGTGTGGTGGGCGTCGATCTCCAAGTCGCCGGAGGCCTCCACCTGAAGGTCGAAGCCGCCGTGGCGCCCGAGCTGGCTCAGCATGTGGTCGAAGAACGGCAGTCCGGTGGCAGCCGCGCCCCGGCCAGAGCCGTCGAGGGCGATGTGGATGTCGATGCTGGTCTCGGCGGTGGTGCGGGAGGCAGAGGCGGTGCGGGATGGGGCTGTCATATGAGCACCTCGCTCAGAGCGGACAAAAAGGCGTCGTTCTCGGCCGGGGCGCCCACGGTAACCCGCAGACAGCCGGCCAGCCGGGGCCACGACGAACAGTTTCTCACGAGCACCGACCGCGCGGCGAGGCCTGCCCACACGGCCTCGCCGTCAGCGGAGCAGGGGCGGAACAGGATGAAGTTGGCCTCCGACGCCCAGTGGCGAACCGGAAGCTGATCGAGTCCGGCGGCGATCCGCTCCCGCTCCGCAACCAGTACGGCCATACGGTCCTTCATCTCCCGCTCATAGGCCAGCGCAAGGCGGCCCGCCGCCTGCTTGAAGGCGTCGAGGTGATAGGGCAAGGCCACCTTCTCGAGCTCGGCCACCACCCACGAAGGGGCGACGAGATAACCGAGCCGGGCCGCGGCCATCGACCAGGTTTTGGAATAGGTGCGCGCGACCACCAGGGGCCGGCTCTCGTCGACCAGGCGCACCGCAGTGCGGGAGGCGAACTGGCCGTAAGCCTCGTCCACCAGCAGGAGTCCGGGCAGAGCCGCCACATCGGCCAGCAGGCGCTCGAGCAGGCTCTGGGGCTCGACCATGCCGGTGGGGTTGTTGGGCGAGCAGAGGAAAGTCACCGCTGGGCGGTGCCGGCTCACCATGGCAGCGGCGTAGTCGGGGTCCAGCGAGAAGTCGTCGCGTCGCTCGCCGGACATCACCTCGGTTGCGGCCAGCACAGAGATGTGGGAGTGCAGGGCGTAGGTGGGCTCGAAGGCCAGCGCCAACCGGCCCGGGCCCCCGAAGGCCAGCATCAGGCATTGGAGCGCCTCGTTGGAGCCGTTGGCCGCGAACACCTGCTCGGGGGCCACCCCTTCGTGCTCGGCCACAGCGACCCGCAGCTCGCGGGCCGCACGGTCGGGATAGCGGTGCCAGTCGATGCCCGCCAAGACCCCCACAAGAGCCTCGGCCCACCCTTCGGGAGGCGGCGCCGGCGACTCGTTGGTATTGAGCCTCACGGCTACATCCAGCTGGGGGGAGTGGTAGCCCGGCATCAGGGCCACGTTGTCGCGCACCGCAATCCGCTCTGGAACGATCTCGGAAACCCGCTCGGAAACCCGCTCTGGAACGATCTCGGAAACCCGCTCGGAGCTATTCATGTCCGCATCCTTGCCGGGATGCTCCCCGAAGGCGCACCGACTGGGCGTGGGCCGCCAAGCCCTCGGCGTCGGCGATGGCCGCCACATGGGGACCGAGGGCAGCGAGGCCTTCTGGCGCCACGCTGATCTCGTGCATGGGCTTCACGAAGTCCCGAACACCCAGAGCGCCTGCGAAGCGGGCGGTGCCGCCGGTGGGCAGAACATGGGAGGGGCCGGCCACGTAGTCGCCCACGGAAGCGGGCGCCAGCGGCCCCCGGAAAATAGCTCCGGCGTTGCGGACTCGACTGATCACCGCCTCGGGATCCTCGCTCATGACTTGCAGGTGCTCGGGGGCTATGAGGTTGACGACCTCCGCCGCGGCTTGCGGACCGTCGACCAGCACGATGCGGCCACTGCGTCCGAAAGTGGCGGCTATGTCGTCTTTGCGGACGGCTTCGGCCAGCAGACCGGACATCGCCTGCTCCACGGCGCCGGCCGTTTCCGCGTCCCAGGTGATGAGCCAGGCCAGCCCGTCGGGCCCGTGCTCAGCCTGCACGATGAGGTCGATGGCGGCGTACTCCGCCGAGGTGGTGCCGTCGGCCACCACCACCACCTCGGACGGGCCGGCGAATGCGGTCGGCACGCCGACAGTACCGGCCACTAGCTGCTTGGCGACGGCCACGTAGATGTTGCCCGGACCCACTATCACATCCACCGCACCGATCGACTCGGTGCCGAAGGCCATGGCGGCAATGGCCTGGGCGCCGCCCACGGCGTACACCTCGTCGACCTCGGCGATGGCGGCCGCGGCCAGGGTTGCGTCGGCCACCCGCCCGTCGGGGCCTGGGGGAACGCACAGAACCACCTGCTCCACCCCGGCGGCGGCGGCCGGAAGCGCAGTCATCAGCACAGTGGACGGATATGCAGCCCGGCCGCCGGGCACATAGCAGCCGGCGCGGGCTATCGGCTGGTCCCAGCTGCGGATGGCGATGCCCTGGCGGTTGTGGGTCTGCTCCGGCGAGACTTGGCCCCGGTGGAACTCCGAAATAGAGGCCGCAGCGGCCTCCAAGGCCGTCCGCAGGCCGGGTTCGACCCGCTCCAAGACCGTTTCCACCACAGCCGGGGGAACCCGCCAGGACACGGGCACGGTGCCGTCGAATTGCCTGGTGTAGCGCGCGAGGGCGGCATCGCCCTCGGCTCGCACCGCCTCGACGATCTCGCGGACCGCGGCCACCGAGCCCTCGGAAACAGGCTCGGGCCGGGGCAGGCGCTCAGCGATGCCTGTCACACCCCGCAAGTCCACTCGCTCTAGCACGACCCCCAAAACTACAAGCCAGCGCAACCGGCCAACGAAGGGTTTGCGGCTAACACCCCAAGGCGTACGTCAGCGATTGGCAGATGCGCCGCATAGTCAGGTCACCAAGCCTGCCGACACGGCTCGAAAGCAAGGAACGCCGCATCGTGTGGATGCCATCGCAATTCACGACCGAAGGCTCAGCAAGACCGGCTTCGCCTTGGTCGACTCGCACCTCTACGGCCAGCCCGCGAACAACAGTCGTCAGCTCAGCAACAGTCACCAACTCTCGCACATCGATGACTTCCGGTCGGCTGAGAATGACCACCGGTCGCCGCTTGCCTCCGACTTCGCCCCACCACACCTCGCCGCGGTTCACTCGCCAATCCCTGCTTCGGTCCCATCCCAGTCACCCCATGCTTCGGCATCGTCCCAGAAGTCGTCGGGTTCTTCCGGATGCCGCAGATAGGCTTCTCGGTCAGCCTCCCCCTGGGCACGTCTCACAGTGGCGATTACACCTTCGCGAGCCGCGGCCGACATGTTGATCCCGAGCTTGCGAGCTTGCTCGGCCAGCTCTTCATCAAGAGAAAATGTGGTCCGGGTGGTTGCCATCATCTGATGCTATCATATTTGTATAGCGTTTCCTGATGAGAAAACGAGCCCGCTGGTTTTGCGGTAGAACCTCTCTGTGGACGACAAGTCAATGGCAGCGGACGGAGCGGAGCTGAGCTCGCTCAGCAGCGTGATGCGGGATCTCGTGGAGCGGGTGTCGGGGGTGGCTCGGCGCTATGAGGACACCGACCGCGAGGACGTGGCGTTCGAGCTCTACGAAGTGGAGCGAGCCCTACAAGGCGCCGCCCGCCGCCTAGACCGCATCACCCGCGGCCTGTGAACAACCAGCCTGGCGGTCCAGCGGGCACCTGTCAGGAGATGTGTCACTGCTCGTCTCTATTGTTCGGACAAAATCCGACGAGGGGAACAGGTTTGAAAGCTTCCGAGAGGCTTGGGCCTCGAGCAATTCCACTTCCGGGCAGCAGTGCTTGGTCTACGGTGGCTGGCGTGGGTTCTGCGCCGCGTCCAGGGACGAACGGCTCGATGAATGCCCTGTTGTCACAAGATGCTCCCGCGCATGGATGGTACCGGTTCGTGCTGTCCTTTCCACCCCATCTTGTTCGGGACTATGCCCACCGCTTCGAGCTTGACGGCTCTCAGCGCTTGCTTGATCCCTTCTGCGGCACCGGCACAACGCTGGTCGAGGCCAAAAAACTGGGCGTCCCAAGTGTTGGTCTCGAAGCCATAGAGGTCTCTCGCCTGGCTGCCAGCACGAAGGTGGATTGGTCGCCCGACCCGGACGGCCTTGTTGAGCATGCCGGGCTCATAGCGGAGAAAGCACTGGCCATGCTGTCCGCGGACGGGATCAGCGATGAGCCGATGGTCATGCCGCCGCCGGATGTGCGGCTTCGGTCGCTGTCGGAGCAGACCGCCAAGCTCCTGCTCAAGAATTCGATCAGCCCGCTGCCGCTTCACAAAGTGCTCGTTTTGAAGGAGGCGCTGGAGGGAGAGCACGATCCGAGATTCGCGGCCCACGAGATGCTCGCGCTGGCCCGCGTGCTCCCAACCGATGTCGGCAACCTCAGGTTCGGTCCCGAGGTCGGCGTTGGCAGGATCAAGCAGGACGCCAGCGTGGTGAGCCGCTGGATGGCGTGCGTGCTGTCCATGTCCGACGATCTGAGGCGCTTGGGATCGCTGAACGCAACGCCCGCCCAAGCCATCGGCGGCGATGCCCGCACGGTCGACAGGCACATAGAGCCCAACAGCGTCGACGCTGTGATCACGTCGCCGCCGTATCCCAACGAGAAGGACTACTCCCGCACTGTCCGACTCGAATCGGTGCTGCTGGGACACATTCGCGAGAGGTCGGATCTTCAGGCGATGAAACGCGGGTTAGTGCGATCCAACACCCGGGGCGTCTACCGCAACGACGACGACGACGAGTGGATCATCGGCGATGCCGAAGTCGAGCGAATCGCCGCTGCCATCGAGGCTCGGCGCATCGCCCTGGGCAAGGAGTCCGGTTTCGAGCGAATGTACCACCGGGCCACCAAGCTCTACTTCGGGGGCATGGCCCGTCACTTCGCCTCCCTGGGCAATGTGCTGCGCCCCGGCGCCCGCTTGGCCTATGTGGTGGGCGATCAAGCTTCCTACCTGAGAGTAATGATCCGCACCGGCGAGATCCTCGCGGAGATCGCTGAGCGTGCCGGCTACCATGTCGAGGCCATCGACCTGTTTCGCACCCGCCACGCCACGGCCACCAACGCGCAACTCCGCGAAGAAGTCCTAGTCCTGCGATGGCCCGGCGCACACAGAGCATGACCAACACGACGAGCCCAGCCGGCGAAAACCTCGCTCAGCGCATAATCGCCAAGATTTTCACCGACTACTTCAAGCCGGGTCTCCATGAGATGGCATTTCGGCGCGACGAGCTGGTAGCAGCAGCCGAAGCCCTGGGCGAACCGCGTCCCAAGAACC
>JAPYOG010000139.1 GCA_028278785.1 Candidatus Poriferisocius anaerobius
GCGCCACATCGAGGTCGATCTCGTAGTGCAGGACGTCGTAGCCGCCGTTGCCCAGCAGCGGGTAGAAGCTGTCTCCAACCCCGGCAGGGGGAGCTGCCGGTGTGGGCGCGGGGGTCGGGGCGGGCGAAGCTACCGGCGCGTGGGTCGGCGCGGTCAGGGCGGTCGGCGACGGCGCGGCGGTCGGCGTGGGCGAAGCGGTCGGCGAAGGCGCGGCGGTCGTACCAGTGGCCGGTGCTGGACGACTGCTGCACCCGGCCGCCAGCACCAGCAGGGCAACCAGGCAAATCCCCAGGTTTCGGGCGATCACCCTGTCAGCTTACGAGTATCATCCGGCTGTGCCGTTGCAGCTAGACCGCTATCCCGACATCACTTACGACGTCTCAGCTCCCCAGGTGGACGACCTCGAGGAGTTGCGCCTGCTTCGCAAGTGGGAGGCGGCCATCGGCTATCGGATCTTTGCCGCCCTGCGCTGGGGGCAGATCGGCGACGGCCACATCAGCGCCCGCGACCCGATCCTCACCGACCACTTCTGGGTGCTGGGCTATGGCATCCGTTTCGGCGACGCCACCGTGGACAACCTCACCCTGGTGGGGCCCGACGGCCAGGGCGTGGCGGGCCCCCTCGAGAACGGTGTGAACTTCGCCGCCTACCACATCCACTGGCCGATCCTGGCCGCCCGCCCGGAGCTGGTGTCGGCCGCCCACACCCACACCCCGTATGGCACACCGTGGTCGGCCAACGTCGAGCCGTTTCGGGCCATCAGCCAGGAGTCCTGCGCTTTCGTGTTCGACCAGTCTCTCTACGGCGGCGAGAACCTCGAGGTACACGAGGTGGCCGGCGGCGAGGCCATCGCCGGGGCCATGGGCGCCAGCCGGGTCTGCATCCTGCGCAACCACGGCCTGCTCACCGGAGGGCGCTCGCCCGGCGAGGCGGTGGGATGGTTCGTGGCCGCTGAGCGGGTGGCGGAGGTACACGTGAAGGCCCCCGCCGCCAAGGCTGTCAGCGAGGAGGCCGCCAAAGAGGTGGAAGCGTCTCTGCGTACGGCGGACAACGGCTGGAGGATGTTCCAGTGGCTGGCCCGCGACCTGGTGCCCGACCCCTCGGTGGTGCTGGGCTGAGCGAACCCGGCTCGAGGGCTTGAGCCGCCCCCGGCGGCGCCATCAGGCGAAGCTGCGCTTGAAGCCGCTCCGAGGTGCTGACCTGATACAGTGCCGTCGGCAACCAGAAAGGACGACTGCTATGAAGCTCATCACTGCGGTTGTAAAACCCCATCAGGTTGAAGACATCAAAGAAGCTCTGGCCGCGGTCGGGGTTCAGGGGATGACCGTGAGCGAGGCCCAGGGCTTCGGCCGACAGGGAGGCCACACCGAGACCTATCGGGGCACCGAGTACAAGGTGTCGTTCACCCCCAAGTCGCGCATCGAGGTGGTGGTGGACGACTCCTCGCTGGCTGCGGCCACCGAGGCCATCGTGGGCGCCGCCCGCACTGGCAAGATCGGCGACGGCAAGATCTGGACTTCAGCGGTGGAGAACCTCACACGCATCCGCACCGGCGAGCAGGGTGCCGACGCGCTCTAGAGTCCGCCGCACCCCCTGGGAGCGCATCCCCCGGGAGTGACCCGAGTGGAGATAGAAGCCGATCCTGCGGGCTGACTGAGGGCCGGGCTGCGGGCTGCGGGCTGCGGGCCGACTGCGGGTATGGCGGGAGCAGCAGGCTCAGCCTACGATCCTTGAATGCTTGCGGCGATTATGCGAGAAGTGGGCGAGGCCAACCTCGACGTGTGCGACGACGTAGAGATATCCGAGCTTGGCCCCGACGATGTGTCCATCAAGATCACCCACACCGGGGTGTGCCACTCCGACGTGTCGGCCATGGACGGGACCATTCCCCAGGCCCCGCCCGCGGTGCTCGGCCACGAGGGGGCGGGGATCATCGAAGAGGTGGGCGCCGGCGTGGACGACTTGGCCCCAGGCGACCATGTGATCGTGGTGTGGTCGCCGCCGTGCGGGGCGTGCGCCTACTGCACGGGTCGCCACCAGCCCAACCTGTGCCCCAACATCACCTTCGACGCCATGGCCCGCGCCAAGTTCCGCCACCGGGGCGCCGACCTGTTCGGCATGGCCGGGGCGGGCACTTTCGCCGAGAAGACCGTGATGTCCCGCCACGGGGTGGTGAAGATCGACCCCGACATCCCCCTGGACGTGGCCTCGCTCATAAGCTGCGGGGTGATGACCGGCGTCGGAGCGTCGCTCAACACCGCCAAGGTCAGCCCCGGCTCATCGGCGGTGGTGTTGGGCGCCGGCGGGGTGGGCATGGCCGCCATCCAGGGTGCCCGCATCGCGGGGGCGGCCGAGATCGTGGCGGTGGACAAGAACCCGGCCAAGCTCGATCAGGCCATCTCCTTCGGGGCGACCCGCGCAGTGCTCCCTGAGGACTTGGAAGACGCGAAGAACCAGCTCACCGGCGGCGAGGGCTTCGACTACGCCCTGGAGTGCGTCGGGGTTCCCGCTTTGATGCGCGCCGCCTACGACATGACCCGACGGGGGGGCACCTGCTGCATCGTGGGCGTGGGCCGCATGGAGGAGATGGTGTCGTTCAGCGCTTTCGAGCTGTTCTACAACGAGAAGACCCTGGTGGGCTCCTACTACGGCGGCACCGACGCGCGCACCGACTTCCACCGGCTGCTGCGGCTGTGGAAGAGCGGCAAGCTCGACTTGGAGCGGATGATCACCCGGCGCATCACCATCGACGAGATCAACCCCGCGCTGGAAGCGGTGCGAAACGGCGAGGTCGTGCGCCAGGTGATCGAGTTCGGGTGAGACTGATCCGCTGGGCGCTGCTGGGCGGTGTGGCGCTGCTGGCTGTGCCGGGCTTGGCCGCAGCTTGCGGGAACGGCGACAAGGGCGACCTCGTGGCGTTCTGCGATCTGGCTGAGCACGGTGTGGGGATGCGCCCCGCCGAGGGAGACCGGGAACTGGCCCAACTAGGCGAACTCGAGGAGGCCGCCCCGCCCGACATCAAAGAGGCCGCCACCACAGTGGCCAACGCCTCCCGCGAGATCGAAGAGATCGAAGACCTCCGCGAGCTGTTCCGCCGAGCCTTCGACCTCGAAGAAGCCGTTGCCCAAGCTCGCCAGGCAATCCGCGTCTACACCCAGCACCACTGCCTGTGAGCCCCGCTCTTGTGCCCATCGGAGTTCACCAGCCCGATGATGACGGGGCGGGGCTGGTTG
>JAPYOG010000014.1 GCA_028278785.1 Candidatus Poriferisocius anaerobius
CAAGTTTCAATGTATGTCTTTCGGGAATTGACAGAATTGAGCTACCCCGATATTGCCCGAGTCTTCGGCGGTCGGGACCACACTACTGCGATTCACGCTGTACAGAAGATCACCAAGCAAATGGCTGAACAACCCGATACTTTCAACCAGATAAACGAATTGATCCAGAGAATCAAAAATGCTTGATAAGCAGCTTTGTGGATCTGTGAGTGAAAGAATTGGGGATAAAGCCCAAAATAAGGGGGATTATTCCTTGATAGTCCACAACCATCATGGCATGTCAAAGACTCATCCACTTTCCTGGGGAAACAAATCGACAAACAAAAATCCTTTGACCAGGATAAATACACTTTTTCCACATTTCCACCGACCTACTGCTGAAAGCAGTTAAATAAAAATAAGTACAGGTAAGAAAGCGAGAAGACCTGTGAAATTTCGATGTGAAAGAGATGCTTTTCTTGAAGCTTTGACGGTAACGGGCAGGGCAGCAGGCACCCGAGGTGGGTTTCAGCTCGTTCTATCCGGGGTTCATATGTCCCTTGCCGGCGATGAGCTGACGTTGACGGCTACGGACAGAGAACTTGCAATCACGATGAAGCTGACCGTGGCTGGAGAGATCGATGGCGAAGCGGTGGTCACGTCACGGTTGGCATGTGATGTGGTGAGAGCTTTGGAGCCAGGGGCAGTGAACGTATCGCTTGAGGATCAGGGAATTCGGATCGAATCGGCTCGCTCGAATTTCTTTTTGCAAAAAATGGGAGCTGAGGACTTCCCTCAGTCCAACCCTATTGAGAGTGATCCTGTTGTGTTGGAAGCAGAAGGCTTGCTCACAGCGTTACGACAGGTTGTGAAAGCCGCGTCCACTGATGAATCTCGTCCAGTGTTGACTGGGGTGTTACTGTCAGCAGAGGGAGATGGGCTTCGGCTAGTTACAACTGACTCATACCGGTTGGCACTCTGTGATCTTCCTGGGTTGGAAGTTCTGAGTTCTAATCAAAGTGTGCTGGTGCCGTCACGTGCGCTTCAGGAAGTGATTCGACTGCTTGGAGAAATTGAACAGGTCAGTTTACGTTTCAGTGGGCAGGAAGCATCAGTAGCTATGGGTGCAGTTATTGTAACTACTCGATTAATCGAAGGAGATTTTCCTAGTTATCAGGGTTTGATTCCCAGTCATCAGCCAAACCGTTTGACGATAGACCGAGTGGGATTCATCAATGCTGTTCGTCGAGTTCGACTCATGGCACAGGATTCCACACCAATCAAGCTGGAGATGTCGGCATCTGGGTTGGAGATGTCGGCAGTGACCCAAGATGTTGGACAAGCCACAGAGCAATTAGATGCGGTATTTGAAGGAGAGGATCTTGTTGTTGCTTTTAATCCAGAGTACCTGATTGATGGTGCTGAAGCAGCGCCTGGAGATGAGATCGTGCTCAATACTGTAGATGCTTTGAAACCAGCTGTTATTCGCACGACAGAGTCTGAGCAATTTCTGTATCTGTTGATGCCAGTCCGCATTAACTGAACACCGAGAAAGGTGTGCGGTTCAAACGGTTATGGCTCGCGGATTTTCGCAATTACGTTCACCTTGATTTGGAGTTCCCCCCAGGAACCAGCCTTTTTGTAGGTTCAAATGGGGAAGGGAAGACCAATTTGTTAGAAGCGGTCTTCTATTTGGCAACCATGACGTCGTTCCGTGTGGGCAGCAGCGAAGCGTTGGTTCGAAGCGCTGATGGCACTGCTGAAGCCATAGTTCGTGGAGAAGTCGTCACCGGTCAACGTGAAATCCTCCTCGAGGCCGCGGTGCGGTCTGGGGGCCGTTCTCAATTTCAGATGAATCGCCAGAGAGTGCGCCGTCGCGATTTGCTGGGGGTGGTCCCAATATCAGTCTTCATGCCCGACGACCTGGTGCTGCTCAAAGGCGGCCCCGGTGATCGCCGTCGGTTTTTGGACGACGCGCTGAGCCAGATCGATCCCCGCCTAGACGTCGTCCGCTCAGAATTGGAGAGTGTCTTGCGCCAGCGGAATGCCCTGCTCCGCCAAATCGGTGGTCGGCTCAACGGCGATGCTGCCTCGACGTTGGACGTCTGGGATCAAAAATTTGCAGAAGCGGGAGACGCGCTGACGGCTGCTCGCCGGGAATTGGTGACCCGGCTGCAACCGAGGGCGCTCCAGGCCTATTGGGACATTGCGGCTCGGGAGGTTCATCTCGGATTGGACTATGCGTCGTCTTGGGCACCAGAGGGAGGCCTTGGCGAGGCTTTGGCGAGAGCCCGGCGTGAGGACCTTCGTCGAGCAGCCACTACCGTTGGCCCTCACCGGGACGACCTGGTGGTGTGGATCGAGGGAAGACCGGCTCGAACCCACGCTTCGCAGGGGGAGCAGCGGTCACTGGCCTTGTCGCTGCGGCTTGCAGTGCATCGGGAAGTGGCCGCCGCGGCTGGGCAAACGCCGCTTCTGCTGCTAGACGATGTGTTCTCCGAGCTGGATCCCGATAGATCTAGAGGGGTGCTGCATGCTTTGCAATCCGAGCAGACGCTGCTGACAACGGCTGGGGCTCTTCCTCCCGAGATCGACTACAACGCCCGATTTCGGGTGGCTGGGGGTCGCATTGTCCGTGAGGTCTGATTCACCGGCCCGGCTGGGCCAGACTAGGGGCATGGGCTGGGAACCCTTGGGAAAGCCTTCGGGGCCGAGGCCGTTGCAGGAGGCGCTGGACCAGGTGGCCGCAAAGCTCCGGGCACCGCGCTCTCAGGTCCTGAGGCTGGTCTTCGAAGCTTGGGAGGATCTCACCGGCTCGGTGATAGCGGCCCATTCGCTGCCGCTGCGATTGGTGGACGGGGAATTGCTGGTGTCAGTAGACGATCCTCTGTGGGCTGCCGAATTGAAGTTTTTCGGGCCCGAGCTCATCGACCGGATCAACGCGGCCGCCAACGATGAGGTTGTCTGTGCGATAACGGTCAGAGTTCGCCCTCGACGGTTGCGGCAGGCGGATCGCTAGAACCGTCCCTACGGTGAGCCATGGGTGCTCCTGAAACTGGTAGCATTGGAGCATCGGAAGCCGTGACTTGAGCTAGTTTCGCCATCAGGCGGCCAGCGGGCGAGAGGTTCGGCCCAACCCATCAACCAGGCCCGTTTTACCGGGCAGAAGAGCCGGTTCGTGACCGATACGTCTGAGACTTACGGTGCTGAAGACATAACCATCTTGGAAGGCCTCGATGCCGTCCGCACGCGGCCGGGCATGTACATCGGGTCTACATCAGTGACTGGGCTGCACCACCTGGTCTATGAGGTGGTGGACAACGCGGTGGACGAGGCGATGGCCGGCTACTGCACAACCATCGAAGTGACGCTTCTGGCTGACGGCGGCTGCGAAGTGCGAGACGATGGCCGGGGCATTCCGGTAGACCCCCATCCCCAGTATCCGGACATGAGCGCGGTTGCAGTCGTGCTCACCCTTCTGCATGCGGGGGGCAAGTTCGGCGGTAACGGCTACAAAGTCTCCGGCGGCCTGCACGGTGTTGGGGTGTCGGTGGTGAATGCCCTCTCAACCAAGCTAGAGGTTGAGATAGAACGCGATGGCCTACGCCATACGATGGCATTCGCCGCTGGCGGCCAGATTGTGGAGAATCTGAGGGTAGCAGGAAGCAGCCCGAACGGCAGCACAGGGACAACTGTTCGCTTTTGGCCAGATGAAACCATCTTCGACGATGTGCGTTTTCGCGCCCAAGCATTGCTGGAAAGGCTCCAGATGATGGCGTTTTTGAATCGCAATTTGGAGATCAAATTCCGAGACTTGCGCGTTGACGGCACTGGCGGGAACGACTGGACAGTTTACTGCTATCAAAACGGCATTAGCGACTTTGTGGGCGAGGTGAACAGCTCGAAAACAGCGCTCTTCGACGAAGTAGGATTTTTTTTCCAGGAAGAGGAAGACAGTGAGGTTGAGGTGGCTTTCCAGTGGAACACCGGATACAACACCGACGGCCTGCACTCGTTTGCCAACGGCATAAACACGGTTGAGGGCGGAATGCACGAAGAGGGCTTCCGCAAGGGGCTAACCCGGGTTGTCAATGAATACTGCCGAGCCAAGGGGTATTTGAAGGAGAAAGACGACAACTTGGCTGGTGAGGATATCCGCGAGGGACTGACGGCCATCGTGAGCGTACGGCTGCGGGACCCGCAGTTTGAAGGCCAGACCAAATCAAAGCTGGGCAACACTTCCATGCGCTCGCTGGTGGAGCGGGCCACCAACGAGAAGCTGGCGGAGTGGCTTGAAGAAAACCCCGCTGATGCCCGTGCTATTGCAGCCAAGTGTCTGCAAGCCCAAAAAGCCCGACTGGCTGCCCGCCAAGCTCGAGACGCCACGCGGCGCAAATCAGCGCTCGACGGCGCCGGGCTGCCCGGAAAACTGGTCGACTGCACTTCCACCGATCGCGACGAGTGCGAGCTCTTCATCGTGGAGGGCAACTCCGCGGGCGGTTCAGCCAAAGACGCACGCGACCCCAAGACCATGGCCATTCTCCCCATCCGGGGAAAGATTTTGAATGTGGAGCGGGTGCAGATTGACCGCATGCTCCGAAACACTGAAATCCAGGCACTAGTGGCGGCCATCGGGGCTGGTTTCGGCGACGAATTCGACAACGCTGAGGGCAATGCCTCGGCCCAGGACAAGACCGTGCCAGATGGGTATTCCAAGCCGATGTCCCGAGTCCGATACGGCAAGGTGATCCTGCTAGCCGACGCCGATGTGGACGGAAGCCACATCCGCACCCTCCTGCTTACTTTTTTCTACCGGCAAATGCGTAAACTGGTCGAAGGGGGCAGAGTGTACATCGCCCAGCCGCCGTTGTATTCCACCGAGGTTGGCAGGTCTAAAATCTATCTCAAAGACGATCATGCCAAAGACGCTTTTCTCGCGAAAACCCCCAAACACAGTGCGGACTTTCAACGCTTGAAGGGGCTTGGTGAAATGGACTCGGACGAACTCTGGTCAACCACAATGGATCCGGCTTGTCGAACCCTCTTGCGGGTATCAGTGGAGCAGGCTGCTATTGCTGATGAGGTGTTTTCGAAGCTCATGGGAGAAGACGTTCAGTCGCGCAAAAGATTTATCCAGACCAACGCCAAAGATGTTCGCTTCTTGGACATATGAACGCTAGGGAATCCAATGTCCGATATGCCTGATACACCCTCTGGGTCTAACGAGGGACAACCTCATTCTCAGTCAATCAGTACAGTGCAGGATATCGATATCCAAACCGAGATGGAGCAGTCATTTCTGGACTATGCCATGTCGGTTATCACTGCTCGGGCGCTGCCGGATGTGCGAGATGGCCTGAAACCTGTACACCGCCGCATTCTCTGGGGTATGTACGATCAGGGAAATCGACCCAATCGGCCTTATGTGAAATGCGCCCGAGTGGTGGGTGATGTCATGGGTAAATACCACCCACATGGCGATCAAGCGATCTATGACGCACTGGTGCGGTTGGGACAGAGTTTTTCGTTGAGACACCCGCTGATTGACCCTCACGGCAACTTCGGTTCGCCGAACGATCCGCCTGCGGCCATGAGATACACCGAATGCCGTCTTGGGGAGTTGGCTATGCGATTGCTAGACGGCATTGACGAGCAGACGGTCGACTTTTCGGACAATTTTGATTCAACCGAGCAAGAGCCGAGGGTACTTCCATCTCGTTTCCCGAACCTCCTGGTGAACGGGAGTCAGGGAATCGCGGTGGGGATGGCGACGAACATACCTCCGCACAATCTGGGCGAGGTGGTCGACGCGGTAAATCACCTGCTGGAAAATCCGGAAGCCATCAACGAGCATTTGATGGAGTTTGTCAAAGGCCCGGACTTTCCCACAAAGGGCCGCATTATGGGCCACCGGGGCATTCAGGACGCCTATGCGACTGGGCAGGGGACGATCAGGGTGCGCGCTAACGCAGAGATCGTGGAGGACGGCAACAAAGTCCGAATAGTGGTGACAGAGATCCCCTATCAGACCAGCGCCGAGATCATCGAGGAAAAAGTGGCCGATCTGGTAAACCGCCGAGTGCTTGAGGGGATTCGCCAGATCCACAACGAGTCCGCCAAAGGCCAGACCAAGCTGGTTTTCGACTTGAAGAGAGACGCGCCAGCGTTAGTGGTTCTCAACAATCTCTACAAGCACTCGCCTTTGCAAACCAACTTCACGGTCAACATGGTGGCGCTGGTTGACGGGGTGCCTCGAACCATGACATTGCGCGATTGCTTAACCGCGTATGTCGATCACCAGGTGGTGGTGGTACGCCGGCGAACAGAATTCCGACTCGAAGAAGCCCGCCGCAGGGAGCACATCCTTGAGGGACTGGTACGGGCTGTGGACATGATCGATGAGATCATCGCGGCCATTCGGGCGTCGGAAAATCGGGCTGCGGCCCGAGTGCTGTTGACGGGAGAGGAGTTCGGGTTCAGCGAGATCCAGGCAAATCACATCCTCGACATGCCCCTGGGCCGCTTAACTCAGCTTGGCCGCAAGGAACTCGACGATGAGTTGGCCGAGAAGCGAGCGCTCATCGTTGAGTTGGAAGCCATCTTGGCTGACCAAGCCAAGCTGCGAGCTGTGATTCGCGCAGACCTGCTAGAGGTGCGAGAGGCATTCGCCACCGCTCGCCAAACCCAGATCCTAGTTGACGAGGGCGAGATCGACATCGAGTCTCTCATCGACGATGAAGACTTGATGTTCAGCCTCAGTGCGGCTGGCTACGCCAAGACCGTGGTGCCTTGCGAATTCAAAATCCAAGGGCGCGGCGGAAGGGGCGTTATCGGCGCCAACCTGAAAGAAGGGGACTACATCGCCACGCTCATTCACACTACGGCCCACGCTTATCTGATGTTCTTCACCAGCATGGGTCGGGTGTTCCGCCTCAAAGCCCATGAGGTGCCCCGAACGAGTCGAACTGCTCGGGGCATGGCCATTGTGAACCTTCTCCACTTGGCCCCTGAAGAGACCATTTCGGCGGTTATAGACACCCGCGACTATGAAATGATGCGGTATCTGCTGTTCGTGACTCGCCGGGGCGTGGTGAAGCGGACACGGTTCCTGGAATACGACAAGACCCGCAGCAAGGGGCTTGTGGCCATCAATCTGAGGGCGGGAGACGAGCTGGTGCGGGTGCTGCCGACGAGGGGCGACGACGACATCTGCCTGGTGAGCGCGTCGGGCAGGTTGATGCGGTTTGCAGAATCCGAGGTTCGCCCCATGGGCCGCAGTGCCGCCGGCGTTCGGGGCATGAAGCTGGGCGACGACGACGGGCTGGTGGGGGCCAGCGCAGTGCAACCCGGCGATGAGATGCTCTTTGCCACCGATCAGGGTTTTGGCAAGCGAGTGATGTTGGATCAGTTCCGGTCCATGCACCGGGGAAACCGCGGGGTCATCGCCATGAAGCTGCCTGACCAGCGAGGGGAAGTGGTAGCGGCCCGGGTGGTGGGACCTGATGACGAGGTTTTTGCAGTTGCTTCCAACGGTGTGACCATCAGGATGCCAGTGTCGTCAGTTTCGGTTCAAGGGCCCTACGCGGCAGGAGTTCGGATCATGACCCTGCCCGAAGACCATGTGCTCGCGGCCGTGGCCCCCGTGTTTGCCGGCACCGCTCAAGAAACCCCGCTAGACTGACACAAGCTTCCCCGCAATGGCAGGCATCTGAGATGGTCAACGGGGGTCAAGGTGGAGGGCCGGGCAAGCTTTCCCGCAATCGCAGGCAGCCGGAGGTGCGTTGTGGGCGAGCGGGGATCGATCTCGTTGTTCGGCGTGGGCGTGATCGCGGTGATCGCTGTGATGATTTTGCTGGCTGGGCATTTGGGCGCGGCGGCGGCGCAGCGGGCACGAGCTGCGGCGATAGCCGATGTGGTGGCGATGGCCGCAGCAGCCGAGCCGCACATTGCCGAAGAGATGGCAGCGGTCAACGGGGCGGAGCTCGTTGGCCTGCACCGGGAAGCGTTTGAAGTCGAGGTGGTGGTGCGAACAGCCGGGGCCTCCGCGGTGGCCCGAGCGGAGCTGCTGCCTGCTGGGTGGTGGAACTGCCAATCCTTTCCCGTCAGCGATCCCGTACAATTCGAGTCGTGTCCGTCGACCCCTCCCAAGTGAGCGATTCTTCGCTGCCGCCGGTGCCCAGCCCGGTTTCGACCCGCCAGCCGGTCAAGGTGACGCCGCGGGAGTATCGGCGGGCGGTGCGTCTACAGGCCAGGAAGGTGCGCCGGGTTGTCAGGCACATCGAGCCGTGGTCGGCATTGAAGATCTCCTTGGTGTTTTATTTGTGCCTGTGGGTGATCGTGATGCTGGCCGGCGTGATGCTGTGGAGCATCGCGGTGGGCTCGGGCACTGTGGACGACACCGAGTCTTTTATCGAAGAGCTCTTCGCCCTGGAGCAGTTCAAGTTCAACGCCGGCCAGATTTTTCGAGGCCTGGCCGTAGGCGGATTGGTTTTGGTGGTGGCGGGGACGTTCTTCAACGTGCTGTTGTGTGTGCTGTTCAACCTCATCAGCGATTTGACCGGGGGCATGAGGGTAACGGTGATCGAAGAGGAAACGGCGCGCCAGCGGCCCCGAGTCCGCCCCCCTCGATTTCGTTGGCCTGTCTGGGCCGCCCGAAAGTAAGATCACAACTCGTCTCCGGGGCTATAGCTCAGTCGGTTAGAGCGCACCCCTGATAAGGGTGAGGTCGCTGGTTCGAATCCAGCTAGCCCCACACGAACGCCCCCCACGCGGTTGCATCTCCGCTTGTGGGTAGGATGGGAACCGTGAAGATTCTCAGGCGAGCGCTGGTTGCTTTGGCCGGAGCAGCGGCCATAGCGGCGGTTTTGCGCACCCGGGGAGCTGGGGGGGCGCCGCCAAAGTCAGGTGGGTGGCGGCAGATCAGCGGCCGCTGATCCTGGTCGCCGCTGGCTTAGCTCCATGGACATTCTGGTAGTGGGAGCGGGCGTTGTCGGCGCCGGACTGGTGCAGCGTCTCGCGGGTTCCCCGTCTCTGTCCATCCGCCGAATCGGCGTTGTCGACCGCAATCCGGAGGCTTCCTGGGACTTGGCAGAGCGATGCGGGCCTCCTGTGGTACCGGGCCGCCTTGAGGACTCGGCTGACGTGGTGGCTTTGGCCTCCGCGTCCGGCAGCCAAGCTCGTCTGGCCCGGCAACTCTTGCGCCGGGGGCGAGTGGTGCTGTCCACCTCAGACTCACTGCCGGACGTCAAGAAACTGCTGGGGATGAGCGGCGCGGCCAAAAACGAGAACTCGCTGGTGATTGCGGGAGTGGGCATGGCGCCGGGACTGAGCGACGTTTTGGCCGTGCGGGCGGCCGCTGAACTGGATCGGGTGACCGAAGTGCATATGGCCAAATTCGGCACTGGCGGACCAGAGTGCGCGCGCCAGCACCACAGGGCTTTGAGCTCCCGGGCATTGGAGTGGCAGGGCAGATGGAGACAGCGTCCGGGGGGAACAGGCCGGGAACTGTGCTGGTTTCCGAGTCCGGTGGATGCCGCTGACTGCTATCGGGCGGCGCTGCCCGATCCTTTGCTTCTGGCCCGAAAGTTCGGCGGGATTGATCGGATCACCGCTCGCATGGCGGCCACACGTCGGGACCGCTTCAGCTCTTGGCTGCCCATGCTGCGACCACCGCATCCCGAGGGGAAGATGGGCGCGGTCAGGGTTGACGTGCGGGGACAGCGAGCAGGGGGCTGGACTGGGCGCATACTGGGGGCTTCGGCGGCACCGGGAGAGGCTTCGGCGGCGGTGCTGATGACTGCGATCCAGATGATTGGAGCAGGAAGAATCACCGGGGTTGGGGCGATGGGACTGTCGGAGATGGTTGAAGCCGGGGAGTTTTTGGACTTGGTTGCCCAAAACGGGGTTTTCGCCGAGGAGTTCTCAGGGCACTAGCGGTCAAGCAGGGTGAGCAGGTCCTGATGGATGACGCCGTTGGTGGCTAGCCAGTCTCCTTGGGCGGGGGTGGTTTTGGCTTCCCAAGTGCTGATTCGGCCACCGGCTTCGGGGATGATGACCAGCATGGGTGCTATGTCCCAGAGATTGAGGCCGGGGTCGATCATGGCTTGAGCACGACCGGTTGCAACTAGCACATAGCCGTAGCCGTCTCCCCAGGTGCGGAGCCGAGCGCCGCTTTGGCTGACTCGGGCAAAGGCGCCATCTGGCCACCATTCGAAGCCCGACGCGCACAGGTACGAGCGGTTTAGATTGGTTTCGCAGCTCACTCGGCACCGGCGGCCGTTGTGGTAGCAGCCCAGGTGGCGCCCAGCCCACACTGCTTCGTCCAGCGCGGGCACAGCAGCCACGCCGATGGCGGGGCCTTGCTCGTCGATCATGGCCAAAAGCGTGGTGTACAGGGGCACACCCCGTACGAAGCTGCGAGTGCCGTCGATGGGGTCGATGAACCAGGTTCGGCCCGATGTGCCCTTTACTTCGGGAAACTCTTCACCCACCACGGTGTCGTCGGGGTACTTGTTGGACAAAGCCTTTCGGAGGAATGATTCCACGGCCTTGTCCGCGTCGGTCACCGGAGAGCCGTCGCCTTTGCGGTCTATTGTCAATCCGCTGTCGTTGAACCAGTTGAGAGTGAGGCGACCGGCTTCGCGAGTGAGC
Source organism: Candidatus Poriferisocius anaerobius (assembly GCA_028278785.1). Classification (GTDB taxonomy): domain Bacteria; phylum Actinomycetota; class Acidimicrobiia; order Acidimicrobiales; family Bin134; genus Poriferisocius; species Poriferisocius anaerobius. The sequence continues at coordinate 10,630 of JAPYOG010000014.1, forward strand.
TCTACCGCCTCAGCGAGGAGTTCGGGGTCGGCTGGGTCGGCTGGGCTGGAATCGGTCATCCGAGAATTGATCAGAGCTGCGCCACCCGCGCGGGGGAGCAGATGATGGCGACGAGCATGTCCACCAGGTTGGCGGTGTACATGTCGTCGGTCAGGTCCAAGGGTTCGCCCTTTTCGATCTGGCGAGCCCGCTCGGCCAGCGAAGCAGTCATGAGCTGGATCATGCCCAGAACCCTCTCGCCGCGCTGGGCCCTGTCTTGTGCCGGTGTTTGATCTCTGAGCAATCGCAAGATGGCATTCAGGTTGGCCGGGACGTTGGCGGGGGCTGTGTCCCAGTGCCCGAATTCGGCGCTGAGCTGGACCAAGATCCGCAGATAGCAGCGTCCACTGGACGTGGCAAGGCAGCGGGCCAAGGGCAGAATCAGCGCTTGGATCAAAGAGGGTGTCTGGTCGTTGTCGAAGTCGGCCCACACGGCGGCGCGTTCTTGGTCTAGGGGGTCGCCGTGTTTTTGCAGAATGGCGTCGATCACCCCGCGTCGGGAGCCGAAGTGGTAGGTGAGCGCAGAGGCGTTCCGCTGGCCGGCGGCGGCAATGATGTCTTGGCTTCGTGCCTGGTAGATGCCTTGCTCCGCGAACAGGCGCTCGGCTTCAGTGATCAGGCGCTTGCGGGTGTCTGTTGCATCTCGGGGCATAAGTGTCTGTGGACTAAGTGTTGGGGAGGCACGGGGTCATATTAAATACCGAACACTGCTACTACAGCTAGGCATACGTGTCAAGCACCCCCGATTTGCCGGCGCAGACCGTCCACCCACTCGCGGGCGTCCGCGAAGGCCGAGGCCGCGCTCTGGTGCTGCTCTTGGCTGGGCCGGGTGGCGGGGTAGGCGCCGAGGAACTTCACCTCGCCGTGTTTGGCCACGATGCTGGTAAGGCAATCGGCCACGAGGCTGTCGCCGATATGCCCCTCTAGGTCGATGAGGAAGCAGTAGTCGCCCAGCGCTTTTTTGGTGGGCCGCGACTCCAGTTTGGTGAGGTTGATGGATCGGGCGGCAAACTCGGCGAGTATTCCCATCAAAGAGCCCGACCGGTCGGAGTGCTGGAAAACGACTATCGAGGTTTTGTCTTGTCCGGTGGGGTTGGGAACCCGGTTGGGGGCGACGGCCACGAAACGGGTTTGGTTCTCGGGATGATCCGCGATGTCGGCGGCGATCAGCTCCAGGCCGTAGAGCTCCTGGGACAGGGCAGTGCCGATCGCCGCTGTCGTGGGGTCGCCTGAGTCGGCCAAGTCCTGCGCGGCTGCGGCGGTGGAGTTGGCGGCCACCTCTTCGGCGTGGGACAGGTTGTCGGCCAGATAGCGCCGACATTGGGCGGTGGCCGTCGGGAAGCTGATAACTCGTGCTATCTCCTCCATGGAGGCGCCGCGAAGTCCTAGCAAATGAAGGTGTACATCGATGATCACCTCTCGCTGGATGAGAAGACCGTGCTCGAAGATCAAGGCATCAAGAGCGACGTTGACCGTGCCCTCTATGGAGTTCTCAATGGCAGTGAAGCCCAAGTCAGCCCGGCCGGCGGCCACGGTCTCCAGAACCTCGGGGATCGACCGGCACAGCAGGTGGTCGGCTGCGGCCAAGTCGGATTGGGTGAGGAGCGCTTGCTCGGTGAAGGTACCCGGCGGACCCAAGTAGGCAACTTGGCTGGTGGATCGGACATGGTCAGTCACAAAAGGGCAGGATAGTGGCACCAGTATTGGTGGAAGTTCCGAGTAAGTTGAAAGGGCTGCTGGAGAAGTGGGGTTTTGAGGTGAACGAGGACTTTGTTCGCCAATTGATGGTTGACGTGCGAGACGGGGCGGTGTCGGCGGACGATGCGGTCGGGCGCCTGCGACGGCTGCCGTTTGCCGATCTGGGGTTTGCCCGAGTGGATCATCATCGAAGCCTCCGCCAGGGCTTGGCCGAGGTCGTCTACGGGCCGGGAAAGACACCGGAGCAGTGCGCTTCCATCGTCGGCGAGTTGCTTGGGCAGCCGACGGGGCCGGTGCTGTTGACGCGGGTGTCGCCGGAACAGGCTGCGGCGGCTCTGGCCGCCAATCCCCGGGGCGAGCGATTCGCCGGCACGGTTGTCTGGAGGTCGTCGCCGCCGCGCGCCGAGCGGGTGGTTCTTGCCGCGGCGGGGACGTCCGATCTCCCCGTGGCTGATGAGTGCAGCGTGGTGCTGGGTGCTCACGGCGTGTCTCCCCAGCGGCTGAACGATGTGGGTGTGGCCGGGCTGCACCGGATTCTGAGCGAGGCCGATGCGGTGGCGTCGGCCGATGCGGTGATCGTGGTGGCCGGAATGGAGGGGGCTTTGGCCTCCGTGGTGGGCGGTTTGACCGCTGCACCGGTGGTAGCGGTGCCCACCAGCGCGGGCTACGGTTCTTCGCTCGAGGGGGTTACCGCCTTGTTGTCCATGCTCTCCTCGTGCGCTGCCGGGGTGACGGTGGTGGGAGTTGACAATGGATTTGGAGCGGCCTGCGCGGTGCTGCGCCTTCTCAACACCCGGGACCGGGCTGAAGCAGTGGTAGAAGCAGTGGTAGAGGCCGCCGATGGCTGAGCCGGCCAAAATCGCCTGGTTTCACTGCTTCAGCGGGATTGCTGGAGACATGGCTCTGGGATCTCTGATCGATGCCGGCGCGGACATCGCCGGGATTCGCGAGATATGCGAACTGCTCCCGCTGGGGGGATGGGATTTGCAGGCCCACCCTGTCCAGCGCGGCGGTGTTGCAGCCACCGATGTGCGGGTCATTGCCCAAGAGAGCTCGGTGGTTCGCACGGCTAGCCATATAAATGCACTCGTCAGCGAGGCGCGCCTGCCCGACCGGGTTGCTGATCGCGCCTTGGCGATCTTCGCTGGATTGGCCCGAGCTGAGGGCAAGCTCCACCGGCGGCCGCCCGAGCAAGTCCACTTCCATGAGGTAGGCGGATTGGATGCAATCATCGACGTGGTGGGCACCTGTGCGGCGTTGGAAGTGCTGGGCGTTGACGAGGTCTACTCCAGCCCTGTGGCTGTCGGAAGGGGGATGATTCGCAGCGCGCACGGCAGGCTTCCCAACCCTCCTCCAGCCGCCGTCGAGTTGCTGGCCGGGTGCCCCGTCTACGGCTTGGATGTGGGATTGGAGCTGACCACCCCTACGGGGGCGGCGATCCTGTCGGCGTTGGCCGCAGGATGGGGTCCGATGCCCCCGATGACCATTTCGGCCACCGGATTCGGTGCGGGCGACAACCAGCTGGAGGACAGGCCCAACCTTGCCCAGGTGGTGCTGGGCACGCCGGCCGCGTCCCGCCCTGGCGGCCAGCCGGTCATGTTGTTCGAGACCAACGTGGATGATGCCACCGGGGAGGCCCTGGCCCATGCGCTTTCCGAGCTGCTGAAGGCGGGTGCGCATGATGCGTGGATCACGCCGATCGTCATGAAGAAGGGGCGGCCGGCATACACGGTGAGCGCCTTGGCCGATCTTGCGGTCGGTGATCAGGTAGCGGCCACGTTGGCCTCCGAGACGGGCACCCTGGGCGTCCGGGGGCGGCTGATGGAGCGGTGGCCCCAGTCGCGTCTGGAGCACGAGGTGGACGTGGAGGGCAGGCGGATTCGTGTCAAGGTCAGTGCCGGTCGGGCGAAAGTGGAGCACGACGACGCGGTGAGAGCTGCCAAGCTGCTGGGAATGCCGACCCGCCAGATTATTTCGCTGGCCGAGGAAGCATGGCGGAGAGGAGGCGCGTGATCGAAGTGCGCGAGGAGGGACTTGAACCCTCACGTCCTTGCGGACACAGGAACCTGAATCCTGCGCGTCTGCCAATTCCGCCACTCGCGCTGGTAGCCGGGCTGATTAGCGTACAAGATGGGGAAGCAGAATAGTCCACCGCAAAGTGGGGACAGCACAATCATGGAACGCTGATGATCCGGCTGGAAGCGGGGCAGGCCACCGATAGAGGCCGGCGTCGGGAGAAAAACGAGGACTCGATGCTGGTCGAGGAGGATCTCTTCGCGGTTGCCGACGGGTTGGGCGGTCACCGGGGCGGAGAGGTGGCGTCGGCCTTGGCCGTGTCCACCCTGGCATCTGAGGTGAGGGAAGCCGTGCAAGCGCGAGTCGGCGTGCGCCGCCGCCAGAGGCTGGCCCGCCGCACCTCGCCGTTGCCCATTCCAACGGTGTCGGAGTTGCTGGAGGCGGTGACCCGGGCCAACGAGGAGATCTTGTCCAGGTCTGCGTCCACCGCCGAGTTGTCGGGAATGGGAACCACCTTGTGTGCGTTGGCAGTGGTTGAGCACGACCACCGGGAGGCGCTGGCCGTGGTGAATGTGGGGGATTCCCGGGTTTATCGCTGCGATGAGAGCGGGCTCAGCCAGCTCACCGTGGACCACAGCGTGGTGCAGGAGATGGTGAAGGCCGGGATCATCACTCGACAGGAGGCCAAGGTCCATGTGCATAAAAACCGTCTCAGCCGGGCACTGGGGATTGAATCAGAAGTGGCTGTGGACGACTGGACCCTGGCGCCGGTAAGCGGACATCGCTATCTGCTGTGCTCGGACGGGCTGACCAACGAAGTGGCTGACCGGGATATCCATGCCATGCTGCGCCGATTCGCCTCACCGGCGGAGACAGCGGAGGCGCTGGTGAACCTGGCTTTGCGAAACGGCGGAAACGACGACGTCACGGCAGTGGTGGTAGATGTCGCCGACGTGACCCTGCGATGAATTCGGCAGGTCAAGCAGTACGCTGTGTTCGCCATGGCTGAGAACGAATCGGAGCTTTTGGGAGGCCGCTACCGCTTGCGAAGCCAGATCGCGCGCGGCGGTATGACCAATGTCTTTTTGGGTCAGGACACTCTCCTGTCGCGTCCGGTGGCAGTCAAGCGGCTGTTTCCCGAGTTTGCTGCTGATCCCAATTTCGTCGAGCGCTTCCGTCGAGAGGCCACTGCGTCGGCCAATCTCAATCACCCCAACATCGTTGCCGTTTATGACTGGGGCTCGGATGCGGGCACGTATTACATCGTCATGGAGTACATCGAGGGCAGGAGTTTGGCCGAACTGCTGCGTTCCAACGGGGCGCTGTCACCAGAGCGGGCCGTGGAGATCGTCGTGTACGTGGCTGCTGCGCTCGGTTTTGCCCACAACAACGGGGTGATTCACCGAGATGTGAAGCCTGGCAACGTTCTGCTGTCTACTGACGGGAAGGTAAAGGTCACTGACTTCGGCATCGCTATTGCCGCATACGGCGGAGCGGAGGCAAACCTCACGCAGACGGGCTCTGTTATGGGAACCGCCACCTATTTCTCGCCTGAACAAGCCCAGGGGAAACCGCTCGATCATCGCAGCGATCTCTACTCCCTCGGGATTGTGCTGTATGAGATGCTGTGTGGTCGCCCTCCGTTCAGCAGTGACAACTCTGTGGCTGTGGCCTACAAACACGTCCAGCAGTCCGTTCCCCCCCCGTCTTCTATGGGGATTGTGCTCCCAGAGTCGCTCGAAGCCATAAACATGAAGCTGCTGGCCAAGAATCCTGCACAGCGATATCCAAGCGTGGGCGATCTCCAGCAGGACCTGCGGCGCTATCGCGAGGGTCGCCACCAGCTGACTCCGCGATCTCAGCCCGCCGA
>JAPYOG010000140.1 GCA_028278785.1 Candidatus Poriferisocius anaerobius
CCACCGTGGTGAAGTCGGGGCCGTTGGGGCCGCCCAAGAACAGCGTCACGATGATGGCCGACATGGTGATGGTGTTCATGAACTCGGCCAAGAAGAACAGGGCGAAGCGGATGGAGCTGTACTCGGTGTGGAAACCTCCGACCAGCTCCTGCTCTGCCTCCACCAAGTCGAACGGGGGCCGGTTCAGCTCGGCGGTGGCCGCGATCAAGAAGATCACCATGGGCACCACCCAGGTGACCCACAGGTTCCAGTTCCACACCGACTGCTCAGCCACAATCTGGTGGGTGGAAAGACTGCCCGACTTCAGCAAGACCGCAGCCAGCGAAAGGCCCAGGGCGGCCTCATAGGAAACCATCTGGGCCGAGGCCCGCACCGATGCCAGAAGCGGATACTTGGAGCCCGACGACCAGCCCGCCAGCATCACCCCGTAGACGGCCACCGACGACATGGCCAGCACCAACAGGATCCCCACCGGCGGGTCTGACACCTGGAGGAAGGTCTCATGGCCGAACAAGGTGACCTGGCCGTCGCCCCCGCTGAAGTCGCCTCCCACGGGGACCACGGCGAACACCAAGAAGGCGGGTACCAGCGACAGGTAGGGGGCCAGCTTGAAGACCAATCGGTCGGACTGCTCGGGGATGAGGTCTTCTTTGAAGAACAGCTTGATGCCGTCGGCCAAGGTCTGGAAGATGCCGAACGGGCCGGCCAGGTTGGGGCCGATGCGGTTCTGCATGTCGCTTATGAGCTTGCGCTCGAACCAGATCATCAGCATCACGCCCACCAGCAGCAGCGCGAAGGCAACCCCCACCTTGAGCAGCGTTATGAGCACTTCGGCCAGGCCCACTCCGCCGACATAGAGGGGGTCGAGGCCGAAAATGCTCGGACCGAGAGCCGCTGTCATCGGGTTTGGATCCTCACGTCGGTGACTGCTGCTTGGGGGTCGATGAGCTCGCGCACATCGAGATCGGGGTGGTTGTATCCGAAGGCCGCGGCGCCGCGGGGCACCCCGGCATCGGCCACCACCGGCACATCCATCTCCCCCACATGGGAGACCACCTGCACGGGTGTGCCCGAGTCAACGCCAACCCGCTGGAAGTCGTAGGGGTTCAGGGCCAAAACCGCCTTTGGGGCCAGCCCGGCCAGCGAGGGAGCGTGCTGCACGATCGTGCCCCGGTCGAACATTCGCCGGGCCGACACCAAGCGCAGGGAGTAGGCGTCCACATGGGGAACTCGGGCCGATGCTGCCGGGGGATTGAACTCGATGCTGCTCCCGGTTGCCACCGCGCCGTCAGCGGCGGCGATGGCCTCGGCAGACAGTTCCCGGTGCGACGGGGCCACCCGGGTGATCTCCTCCCAAATGCCCTCGGGAGAGCCGAAGCCGAAATCGGCGCCGAGCAGTCGGGCCAGTTCGGTTGCGATGGCCCAGTCGGCCCGAGCAGTGCCCGGCGGGGTGACGATCTGGCGCTGCCGGGTGATCCGGCCTTCCAGGTTGGTGTGGGTGCCCCCGCGCTCGGCGAATCCAGCAGCCGGGAACACAATGTGGGCCTGTGCTGTCGATGAGTTGAGGAACATGTCGGATGCGATGATCGTGCCGACGCGGGCCAAGGCTTCTTGGGCCAGCACGGGGTTGGGAGCATCTCCCAATGGATCGGCGCCCAGCAGGAACAAGATCTCGATGCGGCCCTCGGCTGCGGCTTTGAGGATGCCGCGGGCATCGGCACCGGGGGCGGCCGGCACTGATCCCCACACCTCGGCCAGCGCGGTGCCACCGCCGTCCAACCCGACCCGGCCGGGCAGAACGCCAGGCGCCAATCCCATGTCCAGCGCGCCGAAGACGTTGCCGCGGTGCAGCGCGGGCAAAAAGGCCAGGCCGGGACGACCGCCGGCGGCCAGCATTTTGGCGAACCGGGCCAACTCGGCCGCAGCCTCCAACGTTGGATCGGCCGACTCGGCCAGCGAGGGGCGACCCAGGATCACGGTAATCGGCTGGTCGGCTCTGCCTGCCAAAGCGGCGGCCGCAGCAGCCACGGCTTCGGCCGGCACCCCGCCTATCCGGCCGTCGGGCCCGGCCTCGATGTCGCCGCCCACCAGCGCGGTGGCCACCGCGGCCGCCTCGCCGGGCCGGTGGTGCAGCCGGTGGGCAGCCAGATGGCTCAACCCCGACGCCCGGGGAGTCAGCTCGATGAGCTGCACGCCGTCGTTGACCACTGCGTGGCGGAGTCTCAGGTACAGGGTGCCGTGCGCCTCTTTGGGGTCGGGCGCCAGCAAAACCACGGTGCCGCCCGGCGTGCAGGCCCGGTTGATGGTGGCCCGGGGCAGCCCTAGCACCGCATCGGCGGGCAGGCCGTCGTCGAGCTGGGCATCCACGTTGTCGGTGCCGATCACCCCCTTGGACAGTCGAGCCCAGGCGTACTGATCTTCGTTGGCCAACCGGGCGCCTCCCAACACCGCCACCGACTGTGGTCCCTTGGAGTCGACCGCGGCTCGGATGGCGTCGGCGGCCATAGCAAGGGCCTGGCCCCAAGAGGCCTCGACCAGCTCGTCCCCATCCGCATCGGGCCGGCCCAGGGGCGTGCCCCGCACCAGCGGGGTCCGCAGCCGCAATTCGCTGGCGGCGGCCTCAAAAGAGAACCTGTCCTTGTCGGTGAGCCACCCCCAGTTGACCGCATCGCTGTCAACTCCCTGGTAGCGAAGCACCTGGTCGCGAGAGGCCTGCACCACCACCCGGTCGCCCATCGGGTTGGGATAGGTGGACTCCGCCTCGGTGAGGTCCCAGGGGCGGGCCTTGAACCGATAGGGCACCGCGGTGAGGGCGCCCACCGGGCAGATCTGAACGGTGTTGCCGCTGAAGTAGGAGGAGAAGGGCAGGCCGGGAAAGGTGTTCACCTGGGTGTGGTCGCCCCGGTCTTGGAACGTGATGAGCGGGTCGCCGGCCACCTCGTCGGCGAACCGGGTGCAGCGGTCGCACAGGATGCAGCGCTCGCGGTCGAGGTACACCAGGTCGTTCACGGGGATGGGCTTTTTGAAGCGGCGCTTCTCCTCCACGAACCGGCTCTCGCCCGGCCCGTAGTCCATGGTCTGGTCTTGCAGGGGGCACTCGCCGCCCTTGTCGCAAATCGGGCAGTCTAGGGGGTGGCTGAGCAGCAGGAACTCCAGCACGCCGTCTTGGGCTTTGCGGGTTCGGTCAGAGGCGGTGTCCACCGCCATTCCCTCGCTCACCTCCACCATGCAGGAGGGTTGCAGAGCGGGTCCCCGCCCGGTGTCGATGTCCACGATGCACATGCGGCACATGCCCACCGGGCTCATGCGGGGGTGGTAGCAGAAGCGGGGTATGTACACCCCAGATCGCTCGGCGGCGGCGATGACCAGCTCGCCCGGAGCAGCTTGCACCTCCTCGCCGTTGACGGTGATGCTCACCACGGCTTCCTGCTCGCTCACGATGCCACCGCCGAGGAGGTGGTGACGGCGACCGCGGTGGCGGGCAGATAGGCCTCGAACTCGTCGCGGAATCGCTCGATGGCCGAGGCGATGGGGGAGACTGCCGACGGCCCCAGCGGGCAGATGGTGGTTTGGCGGGGCGGCCAGCTTATGCCGGGGCTGATGTTGTCGCACACGTCCATGAGCAGGTCGAGGTCTTGGGGGCGGCCCTGGCCGGCCAGAATGCGGCTGAGGATCTTCTCCAGCCACGAGGTGCCCTCCCGGCACGGGGTGCATTTGCCGCAGGACTCTCGGGCGAAGAACCGGACCAAGTTGTGGCAGGCCTTGACCACGTCGGTGGTGTCGTCCATCACCACGATGGCGCCCGAGCCGAGCATGGAGCCGGCCTGGTCTACCGCGGTCTTCTCCAGGGGCAGGTCGAGGTGCTCCTCGAAGAACCAGGGGGCCGATGCCCCGCCTGGGATGAACGTCTTCAGGGTGCGGCCGGGCCGGAGCCCGCCGCCATAGCCGGGATCGAAGATGATGTCGCGAAACGTGGTGGTGCCGAAGGGCACCTCGAACACCCCGGGGGCGGATATATGGCCCGACACCGCGAACACCCGGGTTCCGGTGGAGCTCTCGGCCCCCATGGCCGCGAAGGCGGCCCCGCCGTTGGACACGATCCACGGCAGGTTGCACAGGGTCTCCACGTTGTTGACGATGGTGGGCTTGCCGTAGAGGCCGATGGAGGCCGGGAAATAGGGCGGCTTCAGCCGGGGCATTCCCCGGTTGCCCTCCAAGCTCTCGATGAGGGCGGTCTCCTCCCCCACGATGTAGGCCCCTGCGCCCCAGTGCAGGGTGATATCCACCGAGAAGTCCGCGGCGCCAAGCACGTTGGCGCCCACATAGCCGGCCTCATAGGCCTCGTTGAGGGCGGCGGCCAGCCGTTCCTGAAGGGCATCGCGTTCCGCTTCCCGCGCGCGGAGGGCACGGAACGCGGCCGCTACGTCCCGCCGCAGGGGTGCATGACCACCCGCCTCGTCGACCGTTTCCCGGGCCGCCCCCGGCTGAAGGAGGGCCAGGTACTCCCCCTGGCTATAGATCTCGGCAAGGACCGCCCCCAGTGCGCGGAGCACGGCCACGGGTACCGCGGTCCCGTTCACGGTGATCCGATTGGAGATCGAGCGCCGTCCCGGCGCGAGCCGCAGCTCCCGCCGGATCATCAGATCGCCGTCTTCCACCGGGAATCCGGCTTCCTGGGCGAGCGCCCGGAATCGCTCCCGGTCCGATGGTTCCGCTTCGGGCGGCGTGAAACCCGCCTCGACGACCGCGCGGTCCGCGGCGGGGCCCACGAGCTGCGTGCGCCCGCGCCCGCCGAGAATCAACCCGAGCGCCTCCAGCAGAACGCTCTTTCCCACGCCGGTCTCGCCGGTAACCACATTCAGCCCCGCTTCGAACTCGAGATAGACGTCCGTGAGGAGGGCGACGTTTTGCGCCCGGAGCCAGTGAAGCATCGCGGCCGGCAGTGGGAACCCGGAGGCCGAATTCTGCGCTAGCTGTCGAGACCGGGGGGTTCGCTCCCCGGGCCGGTCCCGGGACGCTTCCTGCGGCCGATCACCGCCGGAAACGGCAAGAACCCCAATGGGTAGTGGTTGGGCATGGGTTAGGCTACTATATGTTGGGTATTCGGGTCCCCCGCCGCTCCTACGTGTTCGCCCGGTTCACGGCTTTGCTTCACGCTCTCTTCCGGGCCGGAGTCTCGCTGCTGTTTCCCCACGCCGCGCTGGCGGGACAGGTGCCGCCCGAACCCCAGGCTGCCGAGACGGTCGACGAGGCCGTGACCGCCGTCGAACTCGATTCCTCCTCCGGATTCCTCGACGAGGGCGGTTTCCTGGCGCTCGTGGTGGAGGCCGGGCCGGTCGCCTGGTTCGTGCTCGCCACGCTGCTCTTCTTCAGCCTCGTTTCCTGGGCCATCATCCTGCACAAGTCACGGCGGCTCGGCCAGGTGGAGCGGAGTTCGGCCGCCTTCCTGAACCACTTCCGGTCCGCCAAGCGATTTGCGGACGTCGTCGCCTGGGCCCGGAAACATCCCGACAGTCCGCTGGCGAGGCTGTTCCACGCCGGCTACCAGGAGGTCCGCTATCAGTCCCGGCAGGACCCGGAAGACGAAGAACCGGCACGGCTGCGGGTCTCCAACATGGAAGCAGTGGCGCGATCGCTGCTCCGGGCCTCGTCCACCGAGACGGCGGCGCTGGAGCATCGGATGATGTTCCTGGCGACGACCGGCGGCGCCACCCCGTTCATCGGACTCTTCGGGACCGTCTGGGGCATCATGAACTCCTTCCGGGACATCGCGCTCACCCAGTCCGCGAACATCAGCGTGGTCGCCCCCGGAGTATCGGAGGCCCTGATTGCGACCGCCGCGGGACTCGGGGCGGCGATCCCGGCCGTGATCGCCTACAACGCGTTCCTGGCCCAGATCCGCCGAATCACCACCACGATGGACGATTTCTCCATGGAGTACGTGGCCATGCTGGAACGGCACCTGGCCCGCTGACGGCATGGGGATGGGAACCGCCGGCGGCGCCGCTGGAGGTTCGGGAACGGGTTCCGGGTCCGCCCTGGCCCAGCTCAGCGCCCGCCGCAGAGCGACAGCGGGAAGCGCGCTCTCCGAGATCAACGTTACCCCGTTCGTGGACGTGGTACTGGTCTTGCTGATCATCTTCATGGTGACCGCTCCACTCCTCGTCCGCTCCCTTGAGGTGAACCTGCCGACCGCCCGGATGCGGTCCGCCGAGGCCACCGAACGCGTCATCGTCACCGTGGACGCCGAGGGTCGGACCTTTGTCGGCGAGCGAGCGGTGAACCCGTTGCTGCTGGAGGAACGGCTCCGCGAAATCGTCGATCTGGAAGGGGCTCGCGAAGGCTATCTGCAGGGGGATGTCTCGCTAGAATACGGACAGGTCATCGAGGTAATAGACACGATGAAACGGGCGGGTTTCGACCGTGTGGGTCTCGTGTAC
>JAPYOG010000141.1 GCA_028278785.1 Candidatus Poriferisocius anaerobius
CCCCCCGTCAGGGCGGGCAACACGCGCCGAAGCGCCTACACCACCAGACACAGCCGAACCCCCAACACAGCCGCCAACAGCAACACCCGGCGAACACGCCACGCCCCGATCCCTGCCCTTTGCGAACATCTCGCCTCCTCTGAAACCGCCTGACAGCGCCGAACAGTCGCATGGTAGCCCCGCTGTCCGCCCCGGGGCAAGCATCGTCGCCGCTGCGGGCGGTGTCCGCCTGGGCCTCGCGGCGGGCGGCTGCGAGAACCTCGGCATCGGCCCCGACAGGCCGGGCGCAGTGCCGGGGCGCGTCGGCGTCCCTCTGCGGCTCTTTCTAACTAGGTATATTACAGATATTGTAGGTATATACATTTTATTTGAAATATATAATAATTTTATTCCATCTTTTTCTACTGTTTCAAGGGGATATTGTCACTGGGGTGGATATACTTGTCTGCATGGAGTCCAGGTACTGTGAACAGGGGAAACGGGTTAGCGGCGATCCGTCGGGGCCGGTGTGGCCAGAGGCGGTTGATGTGGCCGGGCTGTCGCTGTCGGAACTGCGGGAGCGGATTTCGGCACGTTCTCCCGCACGCTGCGCGACCACCAGCACGAGCAGTCGCCCGATGACGGCAAGTCGCTATTGGCCAAGCAGCGCCAGCGCCGCGACTTGAGCTTCTTCAAATCGCCCGATGACGGCATGTTTATCTTGAACGGCCGGTTCGACCCGGAAGCGGGGAACCGGATCGAGGCCGCTCTGGCCGACGAGGTGCGCCGCCAGCGCAAAGACGACAACGACAAAGACACAGCCAATCCGACGGCTTTCGGCCAGCGCATGGCCGACGCGCTGGAGAACCTGGTGTGCGCCGACACCGGCGATCGCACCCCACCGCGGGCCATTTTGATCTTGACTGCTGATTGGGACGCGCTGAACCAGAGGCTGGTCGGCGCCCGCCTGGTCGACGGCACGCCGCTTCCCATAGACGAAGCCCTGCGGCTGGCCTGCAACGCCGACATCGTGCCCGCCGTGTTCAACGCCAAGAACCAGGAGCTCTGGGTGGGCCGGAAACTCCGCTTGGCCACCGAGGCCCAGCGAGCTGCGCTCATCATCCGCGACAAGCACTGCAGAGGAAGCCTTCCCCGATACTGGAGTCACCACCTGGCAGCCCGAAAGATCCAAACACCTGCTGTTGAGCTGAATTTGAGCGAAAGCCTATTGCGGTGGGCATCAAGCCCAAGCTGTCCGACGCGGAGCTGGTAGACTTAGCAGTGCCACCGACTCTGATGCCCTCGTCTCGATGATGCGCAGCATCGGCAAGAGCCTCGACTACGACCTCCACGATTCGCCCGCCAGCCTTGGCAGCACGGCATCGGTGACCCTGGTCGGGACTGTCGCAGACGTAGCTGACGGCCGCGTGTTCGGCGCCGGTGAAACTGCTGCTCTTCCTTGATGACTACACAGACGGGCTCGGCGCCTTTCCCGTTATCGAAAAAGCCCCAACAGGCGGCCACGACATACCACTAGTCCCCCAGAATTGAGATCGCTTTTTCGACTGATCGGCGGGCCCGGGTCAGTCTCTTCTCTTCCTCGGGGCGGGCTGTGGCCCCCTCTTCCACTGCGTCGCGCAACACCGACACGGCCATGTCGTCGAGCTGCTCGGCGATCTGCTCGAGCTGGGTGCGGATTTGCTCAACGGACATCTTCGGAAGCCTCGTCCAAAATCTCCTCCAAAATCTCGTCCAAAATCTCCAGAGGGTGGCGCACGGTCATCCCGGCGTTGGCCAAGTGGATGGTGCAGCCAGGATTGGCGCTGGCCACTATACCGGCGCCGGAGCGCCTGATGGCCTCCAGCTTGCGCTCTCGGATCGACGCCGCCAGCTCCGGCTGCATGGCGGCGTATGCCCCGCCCGCTCCGCAGCACAGACCGTCGTCGTCCAAGGCCACCACCGTGGCGTAGCGGGCCAGCACCTCGACCACCGGCTGGTGGGCTCTCTGCACATGGCGCAGATGGCAGGGGTCGTGAACTGCGATGATCGCTTCCTGGTTCTGCTCCCCCAGCGAGGGCAGCATGTGGAGACGCGTGACCAGCCACTCGTGTACATCCATCACACGCTGGCTGAACGCTTCGGCTTCGGCGGTGCCTATCAGCTTGCCGTAATCCTTGAGGACAGCCCCGCAACCGGCGGAGTCCACCAGAATCGGGGCTGAGCCGGCCAACGCTCCCATTGTGCGGGCAGCCAGCGCACGGGCGTGGTCTTCCAAGCCGGCGTGCAGCGAGAGCGCTCCGCAGCATGCCGCGTCTGCTCCGGGCAAGGCCACCCCGACTCCCGTCGTCTCCACCACCCGCTTCACTGAGGCATGGGTGGATCGCTGCCAGGCATCCATCACGCATCCGGTGAACAGCCACACATCGTCGCCTGATGCTCGAAGTCGCTCTTGCACCAGGGGAATCCCGGGCAGGCCCAGCCGCTTCGACGGCACCAGCCGCAGCCTCTGGGCCACGGCTAGCACCCGAGACAGCAGATTCAGCAGGCGGCGATGGCCCAACACCCGAAATCCCCGCCTCCGCCAATCGACGCGCCGCTGGCGGATCAAAGCAGCCTGGGTGGCTTCCATCATCGAGCCGAACGACACCCCCGATGGACAGGCCGGCTCGCACCCCCGACACTGCACACAGGAGTCCATCGAAGACAAAAAAGCCTGATCGACGGCTGCGCCCTGATCTTGCACCAGGCGCATGGCGTTGATCCGCCCTCGGGGAGACGCCCACTCCTCGCCGGTTACCCGAAACGTCGGGCAGTGGGGCAAACACAGCCCGCAAGACACGCATGAAGCCAACTCCTCGGGGTTGATGCCCAGGGACCTCCCCTCAGCCACGTCGGACGTCATGCAGCCGCCAACGGGTCGCGCCCCGGATTGAGGCGGCGCCGGGGGTCGAATTGCGCCTTCAGCCGCTGGTGCAGCGCAAGCACCGCTGGATCGGGGTCGGGAAGCGGGCCGGGCACAGACACATAGGCCGATCCGGTTCCGACTTGCAGCAGATAGCGGCCCGGGTGCGTCCCAGATTCCACGGCCGCTGCCGGCACCCGATAAGCAGGCAGCGGCGGCGGGCCGTCGGTCGCCTCACATCCCAGCGACCGAGCCTTTTCGGCTTCAGATGCCACGTCCGAGTCATGGCCTTCCAGATGGACCCACGCCGTCTGCCCATCCCACAGGATGGATGACGGCCAGTAGAGCTGCCGACGCAGCTCTTTTGGGTCGCACTGCCCAGACATCCAAAGCTGCACGGCCGGCCGGGGCCAAGTCCGCAGGATCACCTCGCCCAACAGCCCCAGCGTGCCCAGCGATCCCACCAGCAGCCGGCAGAGGTCGAAACCCGACACGTTCTTCACAGTCGGGCCTCCCGCAGTGACCAGACGCCCGTCGTCGGCCGCGTACACCGCCTCCAGCAGTGCATCGCGGAGGCGTCCCCGACCCAGGGCGTGGACATCGTCGCGGCCCACGGCCAGCACGCCGCCCACCGTGGCTTCCGGCAGCAGCGGCAGATTGGCCCGCTGTCCAGCCTCGGCCAGAGCGGCGTCGAGCTCCTCAACGCTGGTGCCGGCGCCCACCCGGACGGTCATGTCCGCGGGGTCGAAGCCGCGCACTCCAGCCGGCGCCCGCACCAGCCGGGTCTCTTCGCTGCACCGTCCCCCCACCTCCCAATGGGTG
>JAPYOG010000142.1 GCA_028278785.1 Candidatus Poriferisocius anaerobius
CGCATGAGCCGGTCGCGGGTTACCTTGGCCAGAATGGACGCCGCGGCGATGGACAGGCAGGTGGCGTCGCCTTTGACCAGCGCACGGGTCTTGCCGTTGCCGACGAAATCCCAGCGGCCGTCCACCAGCACGGCGTCGGGCGCCAGGCCCAGCCCGTCCAGTGCGCGGCGAGCCGCCAGCCGCTGGGCCGCCGACATGCCAAGCCGATCGCATTCGCTGTTGCTGGCATGACCTGCCGACCAGGCCACACACCAATCGGCGATCCGGTCGAAGAGCCCCTCCCGCTCGTCTTCAGTCAGGAGCTTGGAATCCCGCACGCGGTAAACCCTCCGGTCGGCGGGCAGCACTGCGGCCACCAGGGTCAGGGGCCCGGCCCATGCACCCTTGCCCACCTCGTCCATGCCCACCACCACCTGGCAGCCATCAGCCCACAGACGGCGCTCGACCGCCAAGCTGGGGACAGCCGACTTCAGCCCGGCCCGCATCTCATCAACGTCGGCATCTCATCAACGTCCGCATCTGATCAACGTCGGCATCTCATCAACGTCGGCATCTCATCAACGTAGCTAACGGTATGCGGCCAACAGCGCTTCTCCTGCCGGCAGATCGCTGGACCAGCTCTCGTCCAAAGCTGGGGCTCGAAGAATGACCCCCTCTAGGCCGGGGCCGCAGTCCAATTCCCACAACAGCGCGGGGCGGGGGCCGTGCCAGCGCACCGCGTATGACAGCGACCCGAACCGGGTGGGAAGCCCGTAAACCGCCAAAGGCCCGCCCCGCCAGGCGGCGCGGAAGCCGGGGGCCAAGTCCAGCGTGTCGCCGTGGTCGGCTACCAGCTCGGCCCGAAGCCCATCAGCGGGAGGCGCAGCCGGATTCAGGCCAAGACGGCGCAGATCCTCAGCAGCCCTATCCTGGCCGGCGGCAACCAGAAGGCGCTCGACTGGTGCCACCGGCACAGCCGCTCCGGTTCGGGCGGCAGCCTCAACCGCCTCTGCCACTGCCTCCAAAGAGCGGACAGCAACCTGTTCATCGCCCGTCAAGTCGTGATGGACGGCGAACGCCTCCAGTCGTTCAGCGGGGGCCTCGGTGGTCCAACGGGCGGCGATCTCATCCAGCACCAGCTCGGCGTCGCTGTGGTAGCCGTGATGGTCGAGCCGCACCGACAGCTCGCAGAGTTGGACCACGTCTGCCGTCTCCATGCGGCCGGTGCGCCCCAGCCAGCGGCGGCGGTTGCGGCGGATGCGGCGGGCCAAACCCTCGTCGGGCACCTCGATCCGGGCCCCCCGATCCAAGTGGGCCTGCCAACCGCGCGCAACCGCATCGGCGTCGGGCAAATCGGATGGGGGCGGGGGTGTGCCCCGGCTCAGCGCAGCGCTCACGGCCAGGCGAGCTGTGTGGGGCAGCGGCCATACCAAGGCGGCGACGTCGCGGCCCTTGCCCTCTGGCTTGGAGACGCCCTCTTTTGCACTGGCCCCGCCGCTGAGCACCGCTTCCACGTCCTCGTGGCCGACGGCGGCAGCCGCCGGGGGCCGATCCCATGCCAACACCGCCTGCCCTGCGACAGCGACCCCTGTCCGGCCGACCGACAACGGCGCTCCCGGCGCATCCACCACCAGCGCGGCAGCGAAAGCGGTGGCGGCATCGTTGCCCACCTCCACCACCGCAACCGCCGGTCCCCCGCTGGCGGCCACCGCCCAAACCCGCTGCACCGCATCCCCGTCGGGCACCTTCATGCGGGTCTCCACGACTGCGCCGGCCCCGGCATCGATTTGGCGCACAGCCGCCTCCTGCGATGCCCTGCGCCACCGGTCTGAAGCCCCCACCCACCAGTCCAGCGTCCACTCCCCGGTACCCGGTTGCACCAATCCGCGGGCGTCCACCTCCCCCCACCCGGGGGCGCCCAAAACGTCCAATGGCCTGCTCATCAAGCAGAACGCCTGGCGAATCGCCAAACTCGGCGGAACCGGGACTCCTTTGAATCGGTCTTCTCCGGCCACAACCGTCGAAAACGCGACGCTCTGGCCGCCTCCGGCTCGGGGCGGGCCTGACGCCCCATAAGCACCATCGTGGCCTCAGCAGCAGTCCTCCTTCCCTTGACCACCGCATGCACCTCGGTGCTGATGGGCATCTCCACGCTGTGCTCGGCGGCCAGCTCCACCACCACGCCCGCGGTGAGCACCCCCTCGGCCACCTGGTCCATCTCAGCCAGGATCTCCTTCAACTTCTTCCCCCGCCCTAGCTGCTCGCCCACATGGCGGTTGCGGCTCTGGGGGCTCATGCAGGTGGCCAGCAGATCGCCCATGCCGGCCAGTCCGGCGAAGGTGTCGGCCCGGCCGCCCATGGCGGTGCCCAGCCGCCCGATTTCCGCCAAACCCCGTGTGATCACCGCTGCCCGTGTGTTGTCGCCGGCGCCGAGCCCGGCAACCATCCCCGAGGCCAGGGCAATCACGTTCTTGAGGGTGCCCCCCAGCTCGCATCCGATCACGTCGTCGTTGGTGTACACCCGGAAGAGATCGGTGGTGAGCACCCCCTGAAGGGCGGCCGCCACCGTGTCGTCGGCCATTGCGATCACAGAGGTGGCCGCGTTCCCGTCCAGGATTTCCTTGGCCAGATTGGGGCCGGTGAGCACGCCCACTGGATGGGCGGGAGCGACCTGGTTGACGATCTCGGTCATCCGCAGGCGTGTGTCCCGCTCCAAACCCTTGGTGAGGCTCACCACCGGCACCCAGGGCCTCAAGCAGGGGGCGACCCTCTCCATGACCGGTCGAAAGACCGACGACGGAACGCCGACCACCACCACTTCGGCCTCGGCCACGGCCTGCTCCAGGTTGGTGGTGGCCCGCAGCCGGGGATGCAGATCGAAGCCGCCCAGATAGCGGGGATTGGCGTGGTGCTCGTTCACCGCGGCAGCCGTGCTGTGATCCCGGCACCACAGAACGGTGGGCTCATTGTGGGCGGCCAGATGGGCAACCGTGGTGCCCCACGATCCACCGCCTATTACTGCGACCCTGTTCGACATAGGCATTGAGCGTAGGCGGGGTGGCGGGTCTACGCCTTAGCAGCCGGTGGCGGCCTTGAGCGCCTGGCAGGCCTCTTTCATGCGCTCGTGGCTGAGTTTGGCCACCCGGCGGCGAAAGGCATGGCGTTGGGTGGTGTGGATGTTGTCGAAGTTGACCACGCATTCGACTGGAACGCCGTCGTCTGTGGTCAATGGCAGCTCAGAGGCGATGCCCCGGATCGTCCGGGTGAGCTCGGCGACCACCACGCCGCCGATGCGCGCGGCGACGGGGTCGCGGGTGAGCACGAGCACTGGACGGTCGCCGCTGGGGGCTTGGACGAACCAGATCTCACCCCTCTGCGTCATCGTCAACAATCCAGTCAGACCAGTCCTCCGCAGGGAGCCAGTATTCGACGGCGTTCAAGGCCAGTTCGTCCTCGCTCACCGGCATCCTCTCGTAGATCTCAGCATCGCGCGCCGCCAAGAGGGAGTTGATGTGGAGACGCAGCGCCTCGCGGAACAACTCCGAGAGGGCGATTTCCAAGTAGTCGGCCGTTTCCCTAGCCCTGGCCGCCTCTTCGGGCGGCACTCGGAAGCTGAGCATTGTCATACGATTGTGACACTACCGCATGACGACCGCAGCGGCCACCCCTGTCTCCCCATCGCTCAGGGCTTCTGACTCGTCCTGGCCGGTCGGGTCTGGCCGATGGCTGCTCGTATCCGGCGGCAGGCCAAGGACTGGCTAAGGACTGCTGGACCCGATGGCCGTAGACTCCTGCGGGTGAGCACTGCGGTGTTGATCCCGGTGAAGGCGTTCGCAGAGGCCAAGCTCCGATTGGCCCCCGCGTTGAGAGTTGGGCAGAGAGCCGCTCTGGCCCGAGACATGGCCTCCCATGTGGTTCGCTCGGCAGCGCCCCTGCCGGTGGCGGTGGTGTGCGATGACGGCGAGGTGCGGGAGTGGGCTGCCTCGGTCGGCGCCCAAGTGGTTTGGCGGCCCGGCACCGGGCTGAACGGCGCGGTGCGAAGCGGCGTGGACCACCTGCACAGGTCGGGGCACGACCGGGTGATCGTGGCCCATGGCGATCTGCCGCTGGCCGGGCCTCTGGCGCCGCTGGGCGACTGGCCGGGCATCACCCTGGTGCCCGACCGCCGCAACGACGGAACCAATGTGATCGCGGTGCCCAGCGACTGCCCGTTCGAGTTCGCCTACGGGCGGGGGTCGTTCGCCCGCCATCTGGCCGAGGCCCAGAGGCTGCGGTGCAGCCTGCGAATTCTGCGCGACCCGTCGCTCGGGCTGGACATCGATCTTCCCGGCGACCTCGACGAATTGGCCGTGATGGCGTGAAGTCGCGAGACCTCGCCACTCCCGAGCGGGCGCTGGCCATCGGCGCTCACCCCGACGACATCGAGCTCAACGCCGGGGCCACGCTGGCCAAGTGGGGTGCGGCGGGATGCGAGGTGAGCCTGCTGCTGTGTACCGACGGGTCGAAGGGAACCTGGGATCCCCATGCCGACACCGAAAAGCTGGCAGCCCAGCGCCAAGACGAGCAGCGGGAATCGGCCCGGCGACTGGGAGCCACCGGCGAGGTGGTGTTCTTGGGCTGGGTGGATGGGGAGCTCGAATCGGGCGCCGAGCAGCGCGAACAGGTGGCTTCATGGATCAGAGCCTTGCGCCCTGGTGTGGTTCTTGGCCACGACCCGTGGCGAAGGTGGCGGCTCCACCCCGACCACCGCCATGCCGGCTGGCTGACCGTCGACGGCATCGTGGCCGCACGCGACCCCCACTTCTTCCCCGATATGGGCCTCGCC
>JAPYOG010000143.1 GCA_028278785.1 Candidatus Poriferisocius anaerobius
GTTCTGGGGTGGTTTGAGCTGTCTGGGCAGGTTCTTGCGCGGGTTGTGGCGTCTGAGCGGACTGGGAGGCGGTCGGCTCAGCGGTTGGGGCTGGGGTTGGTGATTCAGGGGTTGAAGCCGTCTCGGCGGGTGTGCTGGGCTCGTCTGCTGCGGTCTGCTCGGAGAGGGTGCCATCGGGCTCGGCGGGCACCGCGAGGACATCCGAGGCGTCCTGGTTCGGCAGGGGCTCAGCAGGAGCGGCTTCCGGTGGCGCCGCCTCTGGCGGGGTTTGCAGATCAGGCGCGCCAGCGGCGGCATCAGCACCGGTGGAAGCTGTTTCCAGTTCGGTGCTGTCGATGGACGACATCTCGGTTTCACCGCAGGCGGCGGCAGCCAAGGCCAATGCCAAGGCCATGCCCGCGAAGGCGGCGAACAGCTTTGCCCGGCTTGTTTTCCGGCTTGCCCGCATGCCCACGCGCCCGATGCTATCTCCTGTGCCAGTGCAAGGCTACCGACGGCAGCCATCGGGAGGCTTCAGGCGCCCCCTGCCTCACTTTTTGCGCCGCAGCTTGGGGTCGGCAACGGCGGGGGATGTGTAGTAGGCGTCGTCGGGGTTGATGTCGGTGCCGGGGGCGACCAGCTCGTCTATGCGGTCCAAAACGTCGTCGCCGAGGCACAGCTCGGAGTTCTCCAGGGCGGCGTCGAGCTGGCCCGGGGTGCGGGGGCCGATGATGGCGGAGGTGACCGCTGGGTGGGCCAGGGCGAAGGCGTAGGCCAAAGAGACCATGGAACAGCCCAACTCGGCGGCCAGCGCCTCAAGCTGCTCCACCAGCTCGAGTTTTCGCTGTATGGTCGGGTTGGCCGGATCCCAGCGGCTGCCTCTGAACATGTTGCGGTTGGCCCGGGAGTCCTCCGGCCATTCAGCCCCCTTGCGGTACTTGCCGGTGAGCCAGCCGGCGTTGAGCGGGCTCCACACGATCACCCCCATGTCGTAGGCCTCGCAGGTGGGAAGCACTGCTCGCTCGATCTCTCGGGTGAAGATGGAGTAGGGCGGCTGCTCGCAGCGCACGCGCTCCAAGCATCGGCGCTCAGCGGTCCACTGGCCCTCCACGATCATCTCTGCGGGGAAGGTGGAGGTGCCGATAGCGCGGACCTTTCCGGCCCGCACCAGATCGGTCAGTGCGGCCAAGGTGTCGCCGAAGTCGGTTCGGGGGTCGGGGCGGTGCATCTGGTACAAGTCGATGTAGTCGGTGCCGAGGCGGCGCAGGCTGTCATCCACCGCCTGGGTCACCCAGCGGCGCGAGCCTCCCTGCGTGTTCACGTCGTCGCTCATCGGCCAATAGAACTTGGTGGCCACGACCACGCTGTCGCGTCGTGCTTTTATGGCTCGCCCCACGATCTCCTCGGACCTGCCTGAGCTGTAAGCATCAGCAGTGTCGATGAAGTTGATTCCGGCGTCGAGGGCTTTATGGGTCATGGCGATGCACTCGGCTTCGTCGTTGTTGCCGAAGGGGCCGAACATCATGGCCCCGAAGCACAGGGTGCTCACCTGTATGCCGCTGCCGCCCAGTGTGCGGTATTCCATGGGATGGCACCCTAGTTTCAGCGGGACCGCTCAGGCCAGCAACGCGTGAATCCGCTGTATCGGGTGGCCGGCCGGCTCGGCGGATGAGGCGCCCCGGCTGCGGGTCAGCTTCTTCGGATGAGGCGCCCCGGCTGCGGGTCAGCTTCTTCGGATGACGCCCACCGCCTGCTGGCGGAGCCAGTGGTCGGCCAGCACCAGCAGCACCTGGGCCTCCACCATCGGCACCGCCCGGGGCAGCACACAGGGGTCGTGGCGGCCTCTGGCGGCCAGGGTGACCGGGTTGTTGTCCCGGTCCACGGTTTTTTGGGCGGAGGCGATGGTGGCGGTGGGCTTGAAGGCCACCCGGATCACGATGTCCTCGCCGTTGCTGATACCCCCCTGCACCCCGCCCGAGCGGTTGGATGCGGTGCGGGGCCGGCCGTCGGGTCCGGGGGTGAAGGGGTCGTTGTGCTCTCGGCCCGTCATGGCCGCGCCGGAGAAACCCGACCCTATCTCGAAGCCCTTGGCCGCGGGCAGCGACATGGCGGCCTTGGCCAACTCGGCCTCCAGCTTGTCGAACACCGGCTCGCCCAGTCCGGGCGGCACCCCTCGCGCCACGCACTCCACCACCCCGCCCAGGGAGTTGCCGTCGCGCCGGGCCGCTTCGATTGCCTCGGTGATGGCCTCGGCGTGTTCAGGCGACGGGCACCGGGTGGCATCAGCCTCCACGTCGGCCAGCGTGACGGTGCGGGCGTCCACCTCGGCGGTGAAGGCGCCTGCCTGGCGGACCCAGGCCAGAACCTCCACGCCGGCGCCGATCCGAAGAAGCTGGCGCGCGATTGCGCCGGCCGCCACCCGGCCAATGGTCTCTCGGGCGCTGGCCCGCCCCCCGCCCTGCCAGTTGCGGATGCCGTACTTCGCATCGGTGGTGTAGTCGGCGTGGGAGGGGCGGTAAACGTCTTTGAGGTGCTCATAGGCGCCGGGCCGGGCATCGGCGTTGCCCACCAGCATGGCTATGGGCGATCCCAGGGTTTGGCCGTCGAACACCCCGGAGAGAACCTCCACCCGGTCGGACTCGTCCCGCTGGGTGGTGAGCCGGCTCTGGCCGGGGCGCCGGCGGTCGAGGTCGTGCTGGATCATCTCGGTGGTCAGCGGGAGTCGGGGCGGGCAGCCGTCCACCACCGCGCCGATGCCGCCGCCATGGGATTCCCCGAAGGTCGCTACCCGGAACAACCGCCCGGTCGAACTGCTCATTGCACCTCAACACTACAGACCGGGCTGCGCCGTGCTGAGGGTCATATCGGCCTCAAGTCGGCAGGCGGACAACTTCCGCATTGCCGACATGGGCATAGCGCCCAGGCGTGCAGGTGAGCACGATCACCTGGCATTGCCTTCCTGCGAAGGCGATGGCTGCTCCCATCGCCTGAAGGCGGGTCGGGTCGCTCCATCCCAGGGCATCGTCGATGACAACCGGGGCGCCTCTGCCGTCGGGGCTCACGATGGCGGCGCAGGCCAGCCTGCTGATCACGCCGATCTGCTCGCGAGCCCCCACGCTGAGCTGCTCCAGATCGAGGGTGATGCCCTCGAGGGTGCGCTGGACCACTCGCAGGTCGCCGTCTAGCTCAACCTCGAATGTGGGGCCGAACACGATTCGTCCGAGTTGCTCGATCTGCTCCTTGAACGGTGCGATGTAGCGTTGGCGCGCTTGTTGGCGGCGGACCTCGAAGGTCTGATGCAGCATGAGGGCTGCTAGCGCGCGCGACTCGATGCGCTGGTGCTCCCGTTCCAGACGCTGGTATTCGGTGATGGCATCGTCGAGCCGAGAGTGCAGACCGGCCTCTCCGCGGGCTTCCAGCCTGCCTCGGAGCTCTTGTCGGCGATCTTGGTTCTGCCTGAGATCGGTCTCCGCCCGGACTTTGGCATCCCGCGCGTTGTCCAGCCTTGCCTCCAGGGAATCGGGATCTTGAGCGGTCAGCTCCTCCTTTTTTGTCAGCAGCGCGGCGGCGGCAGCCCCTGCCCTGCCCTGCTGGGCTGCCAGGGCTTCGTCGAGGGCGGCGTCGGATTGGTCCTTGCGGGCTTCCTCCAACCTCTGCTCGGCCTGCTGGCGGGCATCCCGTGCGCGGTCCAACTGCCCGGCCAGCGCCGCGGCATCTATTGCTGAACGCTGACGGGCCTTGTCTGCCTCTTTCTCGTTCTCCTCGCAGCGCCCGATCTCGGCCTGTTGCGCTTCAAAGGCGCTCCTCGCCTCCAACGCCATTCGCCTGGCATCCTCCAGGCTGTCGGGGAGGGGCCTGCTCTCAGGACGGCCGGCGGGGTAGGCGGCGATTCCCCTGGCGAGACCGTCCACCTTTTGAGCCAGCACATCGGGGGTCAGATCCCGAAGGTCCCGGTCGATGGTCTGGGCCGCGTCGTCGCGCTGTCGTTCCGCGTCCAGCCGCTCGTCTGCCTTTCGGCGGGCTTCGGCCAGGTCGCCGACGCCGCCTTGGGCGCAGAGGCGGCCATGGTCGTCCTTGGCCGCCTCAAACTCGGCAGCGAGATTGCGCGATCCTGCGCCTGCCCGCACTTTCACACGCACCGCGTCGGGAACGACAAGCTCCCAGCCATCCGTCACGTCGGCATGCTGCGCGGCGCCGGGGCTCAGCTCCGTTTCCTCACCGTTGACGAGCACGGAGACGGGCACAGATGCGGAGAGCTCCACAGACGCCGCTGAGGCGCTTAGGGCGGCCTCGGCTCTGGTCATTTTGATGCTGGCCTGCTCGATCTGGCCCACCAGCTCGTTGTCCACTCGTGAAGCAGCGAGCACGGATTCCGCCGTCCTCAAGTCCTCCTGAGCGGTCAACACCCTCTCGAGGCGCTCGGAAAGCAGCTCTTTGTCGATCAGCTTTTGGTGGTGGTCGCGATCGCCCTCCGCTGCACGCAGCTCCTCCTCGGCGGCGCGCAGGGAGTCTCGGGCCGCGGACATCGCTATCCCGGCTTCCTCGCAACGCGAGTTGGCCAAGTCCAGGGAAGGCTCGGCTTGCTCGGCTTTTTTGCGGAGATCGTCCGCCTCCTCGCGCCGGGCGTCCAAGGCGCCTGCCAGCTCTTGGCGTCTTCTGCGCGCCTCGGCCACTCGGCCCAGCTCGGCGTCGGCGACCTGGCGGGCAGCCTCCAGGCGCCCCACTTCGGCTCGGATGGTCTCGGCTGATGCCAATTGGCTGCTGAGATGTTCTTCGTCACGGCTGAATTGGTCGCGCGAGGCGGCGAGGCCGTGCTCATCCCGGGCCAGGCGCGCCACCTCCTCAGCGTCCTTGTCGATGTCGAGAAGCTGGGCTTGGAGGTTTTCGACCTCGCTTTGAGCATGGCCGACCTTTTCGGCCAGCGCTTTCCTCTCCTGCGACTCTCTGCCGGTGCCAGTCCAGTAGCGATGCCGCTCGGCGCAGATGCGCTCCCAGAGGGCGTCATCGGCACCCTCTGGGCGATCGCCGCTTGCGGCCAGATCCAGCGCCCGGCCCAACGACGGCACCCCGAGCTTCGGCACCCCGGGCTCAGCACCCTGCTCAACAGTCAGGGCATTCCACAGGTCTCGGTCGAGGGTCTCCTCCATAATCGCCTCCACCCGCTCGTGGGCTTCGCGTCCGGTGAGTTGCTCGCGCCGCGGGGCGGTGACCTCGAGCGTCGTCTCGGGTTGGCGGTGCCAGCGCTTGAAATATGCGAACCGGTAGCCGCCCGCGCTGATCTCCACTTCCACCTCGGGGCCCGCATCCCGGTGTACCGGCCTTATGGCCCTGACCTTTTGCTTGTGTGACGAGTCCAGCTCATTCAGGATCAGGTCGAGAGCTTCGGCAATGCAGGTCTTGCCCACTTCGTTGTCGCCCTCGATGACGGTCACCCCGTTGGCGGGGAACTTGACGGTGCAGTCGGACACCCCCCGGTAGTTCTTCAGCCTCACTCGAAGCAACCTCATGATTCTGTCCCCACCAGACGATGCAACAGAGCCATGGCATCACGGGCCGCCACTGCTTGTTCCCCGGAGGACTCCGCCAGCTCTCCCAAGTCCTCCAGGGCTTCCATGGCGAATCCCGACAGGCCGAGGAGGATGAGATCCGCATCATCGGGGACCACCGCAAGCTCGCTTCGGCGCTCCCAGGTATCCAGGGCTGCCAGCAGGTCAGCATGGTGCTCGAGGAGACTGTCCAGTCGTGCTTTCTGGGCCAGCGAAACCTGGCCGACCAGCGCCAGTTTGACGATTGCCCGGTCTTTGCCCTCTATGCCGTTCAGCCAGTCCTCAAGAGCGTCTAGGTCGGCATCGCCGGTGACCTCCCAGTCCTTTCGGAGGAATCTCCAAGTGCCCACCGGATGCTTCTCGACTGAAACCTGATCTGCCCCGATGTCGACTACCAGCACGTTGCCGGGGTCGACCTCGTCATAGTCAGTGGGTTCAGGCGCCCCCGAATACCACGCTCGGCCGGTGCGTCCGACATCGGTGCTCGAGTGGCGGTCACCCAGCGCCGCGTAGCGGATCCGCCCTTCACCGATTCCGCGTTCCAGCGCAGACAAGGAGATCACCCCCGGTCTGGTCTGATCGGGGGCCAGGGTGTCGACGGCGCCGTGGCCGACCAGGATGCGGACCGCGTCAGACGACTCCGAGGCGTCGCAGGCTTCGGCGACGAGATCGGCCAGCGGTCTTTTGGTGAACCAGGGCGCTGGGAGCAACTCGACGCCCGAGGCGGCCTCTACTGGGCTCGAATCCCCGAGAACCACCACATTGTCGGGTTTGTGCCGGGTGAAGGCAGGAGACGTGTAGACCGACGATGCATCCAGAGGGTCGTGGTTGCCGGGCAGGAGGTAGAAGGTGACGTCCGGTGTGGCGCCCATCGCTTCGAAGGCCCGCAAGACGACTTGGCGGCTCACCTGGCTCGACTCGAACACGTCGCCGCATACCACGACGAAGCTGCACCCTTCGTCTGCGGCCAGGTTGCCGATCTTGTGGATGACATCGATTCGGGCGCCATCGAAGCGGGCTTGGGCTTCACCGGCAAGGAAATGCCGGGTCATCCCGAGCTGCCAGTCGGCTGTATGGAGGAATTTGACCATGAGCGCACCTTACAGAGGGGCAGTGACAGCTTCCGTCTGCTGTGCAACCGAGCCCGGTGGACAAGCTTTGGAGGGCGATTCCGGTGACAACGGCGCGACAGCTTCCGTCTGCTGTGCAACCGAGCCCGGTGGTTGCTGTCGCGTGGCGCGGGCTGCGTGGTGTGGTGTGGGCATGGCCGGTTTGTCAGTTTCGGAGTACCGGGTTGAGGTGTTCGGTGTGGGCATGGCCGGTTCGTCAGTTTCGGAGTATGGGGTTGAGGTGTTCGGTGTGGGCATGGCCGGTTCGTCAGTTTCGGAGTATGGGGTTGAGGTGTTCGGGTTGCCAGGTGTCAGTTCCGGTGTCTGGGAACGTCTCGGGTGGCGGCACCACTTGGTGCCGGCCGGTCCGCTGGTCGCGTGTCACCTGGTGGTGTTTGTCGTGGATGTCGTGGTGGCAGTCGTTGCACACGGTGACCAGGTTGGG
>JAPYOG010000144.1 GCA_028278785.1 Candidatus Poriferisocius anaerobius
AATCCAAAACGGCCAGCCCTCCATCATGCAGATCGCCGGTTGCGGTGATTCGGCCAGCGGGGCTGGCGCCCCAGCCTCCGAGCGAGGTGAATGACGGCTCGCCGATTGCAGCTTGTTGCGGCGGGCACAGCCTCAGACGTCGTTGCGGAGGAGGTCTTCGCAGGATTCGCGGCGGACGACTAGGCGGGCGTCGCCGTCGCGTGCGAACACCACGGCGGGGCGCAGGACTTTGTTGTAGTTGGAGCCCATCGAGTGGCCGTAGGCGCCGGTCACCGGGGTGCCCAGAATGTCGCCCACAGCAATGTCGTCGGGTACCCGGCCGTCTCGCACCAACAAGTCGCCCGACTCGCAGTGCTTGCCCACCACGCGCACCGACTTGGCTCGGTTGCGGTCAGCGGCCCGGGGCAGGAACGTCTCATAGCCGCTGCTGTAAAGCACGGGCCGGGGGTTGTCGCTCATGCCGCCGTCCACAGACACGTAGGTGCGGATGCCGGCAAGCTCCTTGATGGTGCCCACCTCGTACAGCGTGACCGCGGCTGCGGCCACCAGAGCCCGGCCGGGCTCGACGCTCACCGGGGCGGCAAAACCGGCAGACTCGCAGGCCTCGGCGATGGCCGCGGCCCACTCGGCGATGGTGGGAGCGAGCTCGCCCTCCACATAGGCCACGCCCAAACCGCCCCCCAGGGAGAGCTCGGGCAAGCCGTAGGGTCGGGCGAACCCGGCGATCACCTCCACCGCCTGCTGGAATGAGCGCAGCTCGAACACCTGGCTGCCGATGTGGGCGTGCAAGCCTGCCAGCTCCACCGAGTCGGCCCGCTCGGCCCGGCGGATGGCGGCGTCGGCCATGCCGGTAGAGGCGGTGAAACCGAACTTGGTGTCGTCCACCCCCGTGGTCACGTACTCGTGGGTGTGGGCCTCCACCCCCGGGGTTATGCGCAACAGCACCCGGGGGCGGGCGCCGGTGGCGGCATGGAGGGCGTCGAGCCGGTCAAGCTCGTCAAACGAGTCCACCACGATGCGGCCCACCCCGGCTTCGGCCGCGGCAGCGAGCTCGGCGTCCGACTTGTTGTTGCCGTGCATGACCAGCCGGCAGCCGGGCACCCCCGCGGCCCGGGCCACATACAGCTCTCCTCCAGTGGACACGTCGAGGTCGAGTCCCTCCTCGCGCACCAGGCGGGCCATGGCCAGGCACAGGAAGGCCTTGGACGCATAGGCAACCGACCCCTCGAAAGCGGCCCGAGCCTGTCGGCACCGCTCCCGGATATGAAGCTCGTCATAAACGAAAAGCGGGGTCCCGAACTCCTGGGCCAGTGCCAGCGTGTCGCACCCCGCGATGAGCAGCCGCCCGCGTTGGTCCACTGCGGCGTTGTCGGGCAAAAGGTGCGGGGGCAATGGCGACATCTACATCGACTCCGGCGCGCTCACGCCCAGGGTGCCGAGACCCGCAGCCAGCCCCACCCGGGCTGCGGTCACCAGCGCCAATCGGGCTTGGGTCAGCTCGGGGGCGACCCCGTCGCCCACCACGTAGCAGTCGTGGTAGAAGCCGTGGACGGCTGCGGCGAAGTCCCTCAGCCAGGCGGTTACCCGGTGGGGGGCCCGCTCGACGGCCGCCGCTTTGACCACCTCGCCGAAAGCAGAGAGCCGGCGCATCATCTCCAGCTCCCGCTCATGCACAAGCACGCCCAAGTCCACCTCCTCGACGGGCTGGCGCACCACTCCCCCGGCTCGGGCCCGGTCGGCTATGGCGCACACCCGAGCGTGGGCCATCTGCACGTAGAACACCGGGTTCTCCATCACCTGGGCGGCTGCCTTGGCCAAGTCGAAGGTCGGGGCTGTGTCCACCGACTGAAGCAGGTAGGTGAATCTGGCGGCGTCGGCACCCACCTCGTCGAGCACCTCGCGTAGCTCGATGAGGTCGCCGGTGCGCTTGGAAATCCGGACCTCCGCGCCGTTGCGCTCCAGGCGCACCAGCTGGGTCACCGCCACCTCCAGGCGGTCGGGGTCGCAGCCCAGAGCGGACATGGCGGCCTTCATTCGGGCCACATAGCCGTGGTGGTCAGCCCCCCACACGTTGATCAGCAGGCCCTCTGGACCGGCTCGGTCGAGCTTGTCGCGGTGGTAGGCGATGTCGGGCAGCAAGTAGGTGTACTCCCCGTCAGACTTGACGAGCACCCGGTCTTTGTCGTCGCCGCTGTCGCTGGAGCGAAGCCACACGGCCCCGTCGGACCCATAGGAGGCGCCTGCCCGGTCCAGCGCATCCAGCGTGTCGCCGATGACGCCGGAGTCCACCAGCGCCTGCTCGCTCGACCATGTGTCGAACTCCACCGACATCGAGCCCAGCACATCCCGCTGATCGGCCAGCGCCCGCTCCCTCCCCCAATTTCGGGCGTCGGCGCCGGCTGGCATCTCCGAAGCCCAGTCGGCGATGTACCGGCCGTGGTAGCCCTCTTCGGGAACAGGCTCGCCCTTCTGGGCCGCGGCCAGGGAGGCGGCGTAGAGATCCATCTGCGAGCCCCGGTCGTTGATGTAGAACTCCCGTTGCACACGGTACCCGCACCGCTCCAGCAACCGGGCCACCGCGTCGCCGTAGGCCGCTCCCCTGCCGTGGCCGGCGTGGACTGGCCCAGTGGGGTTGGCGCTCACGAACTCCACGATCACGGTGCGGCCCCGGCCCAGGCTCTGGCGCCCGTAGCCCTCAGATCCGCACGCCACTGCGTCGAGCACGACGCGGTGCAGCCAGCTCGGCGCTAGTCGGAAGTTCAAGAACCCGGGCCCGGCCACGCTCACATCGGCCACATGCTCGGGCTGGTGCTCCCCCAGCCATGCGGCCAGCTCTTCGGCTAGCTCCCGGGGTCTGCGCTCCGCCCCCTTGGCAACGACCAGAGCGGCGTTGGACGACCAGTCGCCGTGCTCGCGCCGCGCCGGTCGCTCCAGCCCGACCTGGAAGTCGCCGGGCAGGTCGACCCCCGCGGCCACCAGCGCAGCGCGCAGGGCGCCAGACAGAGAGGTTCGGATGTCGGCCATGAACTGGCACATGGTACCGGCCATCCGCTGGGTATACTCACCCAGTTGCTGCCCACGTAGCTCAGGGGATAGAGCACTTGCCTCCGGAGCAAGGGGCCGCAGGTTCGAATCCTGCCGTGGGCGCTG
>JAPYOG010000145.1 GCA_028278785.1 Candidatus Poriferisocius anaerobius
TGCGTTGCCGATGAGCGTCGCCTGCTCTGATCGATTGCCAACGAACTCAAAACTGTCGGGAAATCCCTGTAGCCGTGCGCACTCTCGCAAGGTGAGGCAACGATCTTCCTGGGGATGCAGGAACTCTCGGCTCGCAGCGCTGGTTATGGCCTTGGACGGCTCGTCAGCGCGAAGGCGTCGAAGCCCCGCAGGCGCGCCGTAAGCATGATGGGAGGGGCAGGGAAAACCCGGGTCGGCGCCGAGCGATCCAGTCGCAGCCGGCCACCAGCACCAGCGTGGCACCCTGCGGCCGGCCCTTGCCGTCGCCAGCGGATTGATTATCGCTGGTCAAAGCCCCAAAAGCCATGCACCAAAGTCTACTCACGCCAGTGACAACTCCGCTTGAACTGCCACGGTGTGGCGTAGAATCTGACGGAACGCACCGTCGGTTCCTTGTCTGCAATGCGTAGACTTCCCTTATGGAGACCACCACGATCCGTGTGGACAGAGACACTCATGCTCGGCTGCTCGAACTAAGCCGCGAGGCTGACACTTCGCTTATTGCCACAGTGCGGGACGCTGCCGAGGCCCTATGGCGCCAACGATTCGCCCGCGAGCTGATGGGGCAGCTCAACGAGTTGCGTCAAGACCCAACAGCATGGGAGGCATACTTGGCTGAAGCAGAAGAAACCCATGTAACCGATGGCATCGATTGACGAGCTTTGGCTTAGCGAGTTCGGTAAGCCTTACCCCGGAGAACCTGCGGCGGTACGACCTGCACTCGTCATCGGCCCACCTCCGCTCTTCGGCCAACCCACCCCGGTTGATATGGAGCTTCCCTTTGTCATCGTGGCTCCGTTGACCACCACTTATCGGGATTTGCTGTATCACGTCGAAGTGGAGGCCACCCATCTCAACGGCCTATCTGAAACCAGCTTCGTCCAATGCGAACTCATCCGGTCGGTGAACCGCAAGCGCCTCATCCACCGCTTGGGCGTCCTGGAATCCGACCCAAGTTACCAAGTGGCCACGGTGATCAAGACGCTCTTGAACTACTAAGGGCGTGTCTTGGATTTAGCGACGTGGATTGCGACGGCAGCGGCGTTCCTCGCCAGGCGCGCCGACGCAGCCATACTCCCAGCGTACGGCAAGGAGGCGCAACGCCGCGAGGGGTGCCGCTGCCTAGCAGGACACGCGCGAATCAACCCAAGACACACCACTAGTGTCTTAGGTGTTTCTGACTCTTCGCGACAGTTGGGGCTGGGTGAGGTCCCCCCCTATATCACACCTCTTGACTCATTTTGCAACTCCTACTACCTTTAGGCAATGAAGAACTTCTCCCTCAAGCCCGTAGCGGCCATTTTGGCCTTAGCCGCTGCCAGCCTCATTCCCGCCCACGGTTCGACCGCCCAAACTGCGACGATCTCACCGCTCGACCGGCATGGCAGCCCGTGTCCCTCCGGCGGTGCGACCAACGCGCTGGCCGGGTGGGGCTACTGCGACCTGTACCTGACCGGGGTCGACCAAACCGATCCCATCTACATTCTCGGCACTGATGAGGACGGCACAACCGGACAACGAGTGTGCGCTCCAACCGGTGGTTCGTCGGTTCGGTCGTGCGGACCCGTCACAATGGTCTGGTCGTTCGTGTCCGCTATCGGCGGCCACACCTGGGAAATCTGGATCCACCAGGGTCTGGCGGCAATCAACGGATGGCAGGAGCTTTCCGTCGGCGCCAACTCACAGACCCCGCTGTGGACCGGCTGCCTCGACGATGACTGCAGCAGCGTGTCGCTAACGGACCGGATCGACGCCGAAGTCGGCCCGCCGCCCGCATACAACGAGGAGACCCAGCAGTATGTGCCGACTACGCCATTGCCGGAAACGAACCTTCCGTCCGAAGCCACCCACGGGCCGTTCACCAGCATCAGCCAGTGCCTGGCCGGTGCGCCGTGGGGCTGCTTCACCCACGATGACGGCCAGGTCTACGGCTGGGCTGACCCTGACTGACGCCGACGCTTCCTGGTCCCGCCCGGCCCGTTTCGGCCTCTGAGGTGAATCGGCTGCCCGTCGGCGCATCCCCGGTCGCCGCTGCCTTCTCTCGTTCAGCCCTCAGGGGATGAGGGTGATTTGGGAGTCGAGCCAGCCGAGGAGGATGGCGATGCAGCGGGGGTCGGAGTGCAGGCGGTGGTCGGCGCCGCTGATGATGCGGAGGCCGGCGTCGCCGTGGGCGTCGGCGATGGCCCGCGCGTCAAAAGGGGACACCTCCCGATCATCAGAGCCGTGGAGCACCAGCATGGGCCGGGGAGCGATATCCGCCGCGCACCGGTCGACTCGGATCGACAGGGCGGCTTTGGCCCATGAGTCCAAGGAGGCCGGATATCCCGGAGCGGTGATGATGCCCAGCGAGCGAGCGTGCTCCACCAACCCCGACGCGCCCCGGCCCCAGTGGGCGAGATCCACCGGTGCGCCCATGGTGGCCACTCCCCTGATCCGGGAATCCCGCTGGGCCACCGAGGCGGACAGCGCCCCCCCTATGCCGAAACCGGCCAGCCAGACGCCTTCCACCTGCTCGAGCGCTTTGAAGTGGTCCACCGCGCTGGCGACGTCCTCGGTCCAACCCTCCAGCGAGAAGTCCCCATCGCTGTCGCCGCAGCCCCGGTAGTTGAGCACCAACGCGGCCCATTCCATGCTCTCGGCGATCCGATCTGCCAACGGGTAGATCCGCTCAGCCGCCCTGGCCCCCCCGTTGGCCGGCGCCGGGAACCCCGGGCACAGCACCACTCCCGGCAACGCCCGCATCCGGCGGTTCTCCGGCAGGGCCAGATGGCCGGCCAGGTTGAGCCCACCGGTGGTCTGCCAGCGGGTCACACCGCCTTGGGCCGGTAGCCCCGATTGCGGGCTTCAGCCAAAGTGTCGGGCCCGAACACCGAGAACTGCTCGGACGCCACCAGTTCTTCGACCACAGACTCGTCGCGCACCCCGTCCAAGTCGTACACAAGCTGCGAGCGCTTGTCCCCCACATAGCGGAAGCCCTCCAACGAGCGCGGCCGTTCCATCCCCCAACAGTACTCCCCCGCTAGCGCGATTCTGAGGCTGGAGGGCCGAGAGCGCCGATGGCTTCGAGGTACTCGCCCTCCAAGTCGAGCACCACCACCGCGTCGAGGGCATCGATGTCGCGTCCGGACTCGGCGGCTCGGGCCAGCACGTAGTCCACCGATTCGTCGTCGCTGGTCACAACCTGCTGCTCGCGGCTCTCGGCTTCGCACGCAATCCGGTCGGCCCGACCGTAAGTGGCCGACCCCCGCAGCCGAAGGTGCTCCAACCTCCATAGCAGCAGAGACTTCACATCGTCGTAGCTGAGCTTGGCCGATAGCGCATGGGGCAGCCGATCGGCCACGAACTCCACCGCCTCCTCCAGGTCGTACACCGCCCGGGCCCGAGTGCGAGCCAGACGAGACGAGACCCGCAACACCGCATAGGCGGCCACCCCGACAACCGAGAAAGCGGCGAGGACAAGTAGAGGAATCAGATGCCGATGCGCTGAGCGAGCAGCTCGCGGTGATAGGCGGGGTCGCCGAACAGCAGCTCTGACGACTTGGCACGCTTGAAGTAGAGGTGGGCGGGATGCTCCCAGGTGAAGCCGATCCCACCGTGGATCTGGATGTTCTCGGCGGAGGCGCGGAAATAGGACTCCGAGCAGTAGGCCTTTGCCAAGCTGGCCACCGAGGGCAGCTCCTCGTTCAGCTCCGAGGCGCACCATCCGGCGTAATAGGCGGCCGACTTGGCCGACTCCACATCCAACAGCATGTCGGCGCACTTGTGCTTGATGGCCTGGAACGACCCGATGGGGCGACCGAACTGGACCCGGTCTTTGGCGTACTGCACCGACATGTCCAAACACATCTGGGCGCCGCCCACCTGCTCGGCGGCCAGAGCCACCGCGGCCAGGTCCAACACCCGCTCCAGCACCGGCCAGCCCCCGCCGTCGGCGCCGACCAGCGTGACGGGGGTGTTGTCGAAGCCCAGTCGGGCCTGCTTGCGGGTCTGGTCCATGGTGGACAGCGCGGTGCGGGTCAGCCCGTCGGCGCCGGCAGGACACCAGAACAGGCTCACCCCTGCGGCGGTGCGGGCTGCCACCAGCACCACATCGGCGGTGTGGCCGTCGATCACGTACATCTTGGCGCCGCTGATCCGCCAGCCGCCGCCGTCGGGAGTGGCTTGCACCGTTATGCCCGACTCGTCCCAGCGGCCGTTCTCCTCGGTGAAGGCCAGAGCCGCTGTGGTCTCGCCGCCGGCAATGCCGGGCAACAGAGCCGACTTGGCTTGCTCGTCGCCGCTGTGGATGAGCGCATTGGCCGCCAGCACCACGCTGGAGAAGAACGGGGCGCACAGCAAGGCCCGGCCCATCTCCTCCAGAACCACGGTCAACTCCACATAACCGAACCCGCTGCCCCCGTATTCCTCGGGGATGATGAGACCCTGCAAACCGAGCTGCCCGGCCATCTGGCTCCAGACCGCATCGTCGTAGCCCTTCTCGGTGTCCATCTGCTCCCGGACCGCTGATTCGGGGGATTTCTCCTCCAAGAACTGCCGCACGAAGCGCCTCAGCTCCTCCTGCTCCTCGCTGAAGGCAAAGTTCACGGTGTATTTTCTACTAGACATCGCTAACGAAACCAAGCAACGAAACCAAGAGCAAAGAGAGCCGCCATGACGCTGCACTGGCAAGACACCCAGGCCGAGATCCACAAGGTGGTGGTCGGCCCGCTGGACAACAACGTTTTCGTGGTCCGCTGCCGACAAACTGGCGACGCGGCGCTCATCGACGCCGCCAACGAGCACGATCTGCTGCTGGAGCTGTGCTCGTCTCTGGGGGTTCGCACCGTTTTGGAAACCCACGGGCACTGGGACCACATCCAGGCCATCCCCGCCGTGCGCGAAGCCGGCTACGAGGTGGGTGTTACCGCCGAGGATGCCGCCATGCTGGATTCCTACGACTACCTCCTCGAGGACGAGTCGGTGATCGAGGTCGGCCGTCTCCGCCTGCACTGCGTCCACACTCCCGGCCACACCCCGGGGTCCATGTCGTTCCGCCTTCAGGGCTCGCCCGTCCTGTTCTCGGGCGACACCCTCTTTCCAGGAGGTCCCGGCGCCACCGGCTTCGAGGGCGGCGACTTCGGCACCATCATCTCATCGATAGAACAGCGGATCTTCTCGCCCTTGTCGCCGGAGACCATCGTGCTGCCCGGCCACGGCGGCCAAACCACCGTCGGCGCCGAGGCGCCCCATCTCCAAGAGTGGATCGACCGTGGGTGGTAGCGGTCGGCAAGGGGCGGGATTGGCCGATTACGGTGGTGGGGAAAGCGGGCATGCTGGCATAGACTGACGAGGTGACCGCGCCCGAGGCTCCGCTCTTCGAGATAGAGAACCTGCACGTGGCCACCGCCGAAGACGGCATCCCCATCCTCTCAGGCATCGACCTCAGCGTGCGCGCAGGCGAGGTACACGCCCTCATGGGGCCCAACGGCTCGGGCAAGTCAACCCTGGCCAACGCGCTGCTGGCCAGCCCCGAGTACGCGGTGACCGGGGGGCGGATCCGCTTCCGGGGCGACGACATCACCGACTGGCCCGCGGAGGTGCGGGGCAAGGCCGGGGTCTTCTTGGCCTTCCAATACCCCCAGGAGTTCCCCGGCGTGTCGGTGATGAACTTCCTGCGCCAGGCTCTGTCGGCCCGAAAAGGCATCGACATGTCAGTGCTGGAGCTGCGCCTGGCGGTGATCGAGTGGATGGAGCGGTTCGACATGGACCCGTCGTTCGCCGACCGCTATCTCAACGACGGGTTCTCCGGGGGCGAGAAGAAGCGCAACGAGGTGCTCCAGCTCGCCATCTTGGAGCCGCAGATGGCCATCTTGGACGAGACCGACTCGGGTTTGGACATCGACGCTTTGAAGATCGTGGCCAAGGGCGTGCAAGAGGTTCGGGAGGCCCGCCCGGACATGGGGGTGCTGGCCATCACCCACTTCCGCCGCCTGCTAGACCACCTCATGCCCGACCGCGTCCACATACTGATGAACGGGAAGCTCGCGGCCAGCGGCGGGTTCGAGCTGGCTGCCCAGCTGGATGCCGAGGGATACGAGGCATGGCGCTAGACCCGGAAGCGGTCCGAGCCGACTTCCCGATCATGTGCCGGAGGGTCCACGACCACCGCTTGGTCTACCTCGACTCGGCCGCCACCTCCCACAAGCCCCAGCCGGTCATCGACGCCATCACCGACTACTACGAGCGCTTCAACTCCAACGTCCACCGGGGCTCCTACCAGCTGGCGGTTGAGGCCACCGACGCGCTGGAGGCAGCCCGGCTGAAGATCGCCCGATTCGTGGGGGCATCCAGCAGTTCCGAGATCATCTTCGCCAAGAACGCCACCGAGGCCATCAATCTGGTGGCCCGCACTTGGGGTTGCGCCAATCTCGAACCGGGCGACCCGGTGGTGATCACCGAGCTCGAGCACCACGCCAACATAGTGCCCTGGCAGATGCTGGCCGCCGAGCGGGGGATCGAGCTGCGCTGGATCCCGATTGGCAGCGACGGACACCTGGACCTGACCGACCTCGACCGCATCCTCGACGGCGCCCGGCTGCTGAGCGTGGCCGCGGTGTCCAATGTGCTGGGCACCATCAGCCCCATCCGCAAGCTGGCCGACGCCGCCCACCGCGCCGGGGCATTGATGATGGTGGACGCCAGCCAGCACACCCCGCACCTGCCCACCGACGTGGTGTCCATGGGGGTCGATTTCGCGGCCTTCACCGGCCACAAGATGTGCGGCCCCACCGGGATCGGGGTGCTGTGGGCCAAATCGGAGCTGCTGGAGGCCATGCCGCCGTTCCTCGGCGGGGGCGAGATGATCCTGAACGTGACCAAGGAGGGTTTCAGCACCGCCGACCTGCCGTGGAAGTTCGAGGCCGGCACCCCTCCCATCGCCGAGGCTGTCGGCCTCGGAGCGGCGGTGGACTATCTGACCGGGCTGGGGATGAAGCAGGTGCGCGAGCACGAGGTGGCCCTCACCGGCTACGCGCTGCGCACCCTTCACCAGCGCTATGGGGACGACATCACCATTCACGGGCCGACCGAACCGGCAGAGCGGGGCGGGGTGCTGTCGTTCGACTACAAGGGGATCCACCCCCACGACGTGGCCCAGGTGCTGGACCGATCTGGGGTGTGCGTGCGGGCGGGGCACCACTGCGCCAAGCCGCTCATGCGGGTGCTGGGCTGCGCCGCCACCAGTCGCGCCTCGATGTATGTGTACAACGACGAGTCCGACGTGGACGCCCTGGCTGATGCGCTCGGCGATGCCGACGCCTTCTTCATCGGGTGAAACCGCCGAACGGGCAGCATCTGCGTTTCGCCGGGCTTGAGCCCGTAGACTGTTAGCTCTCCGCCATGCCCGACCTTGAAGACCTGTACCGCGAGATCATCCTCGATCACTACCGCAACCCTCGCAACCGGGGAGAGCTGGACGCACCGCCCGCGGTGCGGGCCGAGGGCTTCAACCCCCTCTGCGGCGACGAGGTGATCGTCTATGTGCGCTTGGCCAAC
>JAPYOG010000146.1 GCA_028278785.1 Candidatus Poriferisocius anaerobius
GCTGATGGCGTACACCAGATGCAGGGTGAACCGGGCGAAGGCGGCCACCGACCCGCTCACGTCGGCCACCACCATGATCTCGGGCTTGGCCGGGCGGGGGTAGCGGAACTTGGGCTCGGCGGGCACACCGCCGTAGGACAGCGAGTGGCGAATCGTGCTGCGGAAGTCCAGCGGACCCTTTCGACCGTGGCGGCGCTTGCGGGCCAGGCGCACGGCCAGCTTGCGGGTGAGCGGGTAGACGGCCCGGCGCAGAGCCAGTATCTCCTCCCGGCTGGCGTGCATGAAGTCCACATCCTCGGGCAGGGGCTTGCGGAGCGTCTTGGCCATGGCCTCCACCCCCCGGTCGGCCACCAGCCGGCGGCGGATCTCGGCCTCCACCTCCTTGCGGAGCTGCTCGATGCGGGCCTCGAACTCGTCTCGCTCCAGCCGCTCCTCCAGGGGGGTGAGATCGCCGGGGACATCGTGACGAGCCTGATCCATCAGGCGCTCCAGCACTCCGTCGAGGTCGAGGTTCCGCAGAGTGCGGTACAGGTAGTAGGTGCCTCCCACCGGCCGTCCGGGCTCCATGCCGGCGTAGCGCTGCACCGCTTGGCGGGCGATGGCGCGCATGAGGGCGTCGTCGCCCCGCATGAGCGCCTGAAACAGCATCTCGGCGAGCTGCTCGGCCGACATGGCCTCCCCGCCTGCGGCGCCCTCGCTGCGCTGGCGACTGCGGCGGCCGTCCAACCCGCCGGCAGAGTCGGACAAGTCCGAATCGTCGGGCCATTCCCCGTCCACCAAGTCGTACTCGGCGCCGCGTAGCGAGAAGTACACCTCGAACACCGTCTCGAAAGCCCGCCAGTGGGCGTGGTTCTTGACCAGGGTGGCAGCCAAGGCGTACTTGAACGAATCCCGATCCTCGATGGGGATGTGCTGGACGGCTTCCATGGCATCCAGATTCTCAGTGAGGCTGACCGGCAATCCTGCGGCCCGAAGCTCCGAGATGAACCCGGCCAACAGCGCCAGCAGCGGAGAAGTGGCTGGCTCGACCTTCACGGCAGTCTCAGGGCAGGAGGGTCACGGGGTGGCGAGGGGCTCGGCAAACTCCTCGTCGGACGAGGCGAACTCCTTGAGCGCCTTATCGATGTCGCTGCGGTACTTGAGCAGGATGTTCACCGTCTCGGCAGCGGTGTCGGCGTCAACGTGCTCGACGCCCAGCAGCACCAGGGTGCGGGCCCAGTCCAGGGTCTCGGACACCGAAGGCGCTTTCTTCAGCTCGATCTGGCGAACTGAGCGCACGATCCGGGCCACCTGGTCGGCCAGGCTCTCGCCCACTCCGGGCACCTTGGCGAGCACTATCCGCTTCTCCCGCTCCAGGTCGGGGTAGTCGATGTGCAGGAACAGGCACCGCCGTTTGAGGGCCTCCGACAGCTCTCGCGTGTTGTTGGAGGTGAGGAACACCAAAGGGATCCGGCTGGCCGCCACCGTGCCCAGCTCGGGTATGGACACCTGGTACTCGGACAATATCTCCAGCAGCAGCGCCTCGGTCTCCACCTCCACCCGGTCGACCTCGTCCACGAGCAGCACCACCGGCTCGCTGGAGCGGATGGCCTCCAACAGCGGGCGGGTGAGCAGGAACTCCTCGGAGAACAAGTCGTCCTCGACATGCTGCCACATGCCCTTGCCGTCGGGGTCTTCCCCCTGGCGCTCGGCCTGTATGCGCAGGAGCTGCTTCTTGTAGTTCCACTCATACAGCGCTTTGGACTCGTCGAGTCCCTCATAGCACTGAAGGCGGATGAGGCGGGCGCCGGTGGCCTCGGCCACGCTCTTGGCCAACTGGGTTTTGCCCGTGCCCGCCGGGCCCTCCACCAGCACCGGCTTCTGGAGCCGCTCGGCCAGATAGACCACTCCGGCAATGCCATCATCGGCCAGGTACTGCACCTCGCTCAGGCCGGCGCGCACCGAGTCGATGTCGGCGAAGGCGAAGCTCATGGCTGAAGGCTACGTCTCGCCGGCTCAAGCTCCGAAATCAGCAAATCCCCTCGCCGCGCACCTGCCCCTCGCCGCGCACCACATATTTGGTGGTGGTGAGCTGGCGCAAGCCCATCGGTCCACGAGCGTGCAGCTTCTGGGTGCTGATGCCGATCTCAGCGCCGAACCCGAACTCCTCGCCGTCCACGAACCGGGTGGAGGCGTTGACGAGCACCGCGGCTGCGTCAACTTCGGCGCAGAACCGATCGGCAGCATTCAGATCGGAGGTGACGATCGCCTCGCTGTGGCCGCTGCCGGTGTCGTTCACATGGGCGATGGCCTCGTCTAGGCTGTCCACCACTTTCACCGACATCTTCAGCTCCAGGTACTCCGTGGAATAGTCGGATTCTGTTGCCTTTCCGATGCGATCCGGCCCCAGGATGGCCTGGGCGGCCTCGTCGCCCACCAACTCGACATCGGCCAAGTCGCCGGCCAGCGGCGGCAAGAGCTGTGCGGCCACCGAGCGGTGTACCACCAGCGACTCCGCCGCGTTGCACACCGAGGGGCGCTGGGTCTTGGCGTTGACCACGATGCGGCGGGCTGTGTCCAAGTCGGCCGAGGCATCGACATAGACATGGCAGTTGCCGTCGCCGTCGATCACATACGGAACGGTGGCGTTTTCCAAGATGGAGGCGATCAGTCCGGGGCCGCCTCGGGGAATGAGGCAGTCGATGCTGCCGCGCAGCTTCATGAACTCGGCGGCTGCGGCATGGCTGGTGTCGGACACCAGCACTAGGGCGTCGCCGGGGAGTCCGGCCTTCTCGTAGGCATCCCGCATCGCTGCTGCGATGGCCAAGTTGGAGGCCAGAGCGCTGGAAGATCCCCGCAGAAAAGCGGCGTTGCCCGACTTGAGGCACAGCCCGGCGGCGTCGCTGGTCACGTTGGGACGGCTCTCGTACACGATGGCCACCACCCCCAGGGGCACCCGAACCCGGCTGATCCGCAAGCCGGAGGGCACCACCCAGCCCTCCGCAATCTCCCCCACCGGATCGGCCAAACCCGCCACTTTGCGCAGACCCCCGGCCATTCCCGCCAGCCGGGAATCTGTCAGGCGGAGGCGGTCGACCAGCGTGGCGCTCATCCCCGACGCAATCGCCGCATCCACATCGGCCCGGTTTGCATCCAGCAGATCGTCTCGGTCCTGCTCCAGTTGGCCGGCGGCCAGCAGCAGTGCATGGTTCTTGGTCTCGGTGTCGGCGGTGGACAGAACCCGGGCAGCGGCCTTGGCCCGGGCAGCCAACTCGGCCATTGGCGTATCAGCGTTCACCCGCACGAGTGTAGCCGCATGCACCCGACTGGCGGACACGGCCAGCGTTGCCGCACCTGCGTATCAGCGGTCACCCGCACGAGTGCAGCCGCCAGCACTCCCTGCTCCAGTAGCCTGTTCTGGCATTCCACCGGTTGAACAACACCCCATCGAGCCCTGCAAATCCCCCCGCCCCAGCGGCAGGGGAGCGGCTCTGGTGGGGGCGGGGATATTCCTGTCTCGCATAGCCGGTATAGGCCGGGAGGCGGCTGTGGCTGCGTTCATCGGCGCGGGACGCGTCGGCGACGCCTATCGGGCCGCGCTGACCATCCCCCGCCTGCTGCAAAACCTGTTGGGCGAAGGCGTGCTGTCGGCCTCGTTCATCCCGGTCTACTCGCAACTCGTCGAGCAAGGACGGCGCAAGGATGCCGGGCGGCTGGCCGGAGCGGTCTTCGGGCTGCTGTCGGTGGCCACCGGGGCGCTGGTGCTGGCCGGATGGATGTTGGCCGGGCCACTGGTATCGCTGCTTCTGTGGCGGCTGCCCGACGACACCGCCGACCTCACCGTGGAGCTGGCAAGGGTGATGCTGGCGGGTATCGGGTTCGTTGTGCTGGCGGCTTGGGCATTGGGGGTGCTCAACGCCCACCGCCGCTTTTTCCTGTCCTATGCCGCCCCGGCCATCTGGAACATATCGCAGGTGGCTTTCATGGTGGGGGCGTGGATCGCGTGGCACGGGGTGGATCCGACCGCTCGGGCATCGGATGTGGCCAAGTTGGCGGCCTGGGGCGTGGTGCTGGGCGGCGCCCTCCAATTCCTGGTGCAAGTGCCCCTGGTGGCCAAGCTGGCCCCATCTCTGCGGCCCAGCCTCAACTGGCGGCGGCCCGACGTGAAGATCGTGCTGAACCGGTTCGGCCCCGCGCTCATCGGGAGGGGGGTAGTCCAGGTTTCGGCCTATCTGGACTTGATTCTGGCCGGTCTGCTGGCCGGCGGCGCCATCGCCGCCCTGGGATTCGCACAGGTCGTCTATTTCCTGCCGATCAGCCTGTTCGCCATGAGCGTGGCGGCCAGCGATCTTCCCGAGATGTCCCGAGAACAAGGCGATACCGAGACGCTGGCAACCAGGCTGCAAACCGGGTTGGACCGAATCGGGTTCTACGTCTTGTACTCTGCGGTGGCATTCATCACCATGGGCGGGTTGATCATCGGCGCGCTGTTGGAACGCGGGCAGTTCAACCCCGACCAGACGGTGCAGGTGTGGTGGATCTTGGCCGCATACTCCCTCGGGCTGGTGGCCACAGCGTCGTCGCGCTTGCTGCAAAACGTGTGCTTCGCGGCGGGCGACGCCAAGGGCCCGGCTCGAGTGGCCGTGGTGCGGGTGGTGCTGGCCGCCGCAGCAGGGGTGGTGCTGATGTTCAGCTTCGACTCCTACGCCGTGGTCAACGGCAGCGTGGAGCGACTGGGGGACTTCCAAGTGCTGTCGCCGCTGTCGGATGCCGATCGGGCCGACGGAGCGGTGCGGCTGGGAGCGGTTGGGCTGGCCCTGGGCAGCACAGTGGCCGCCTGGGTGGAGTACGGCATCTTGCGCCACCGGGTCCGCTACTTGCTCGGCCGCCGCCTTCCAGTGAAGGGACCGACAGGACGCCTGGCTGTTGCCGCCCTGTCCGCCGCCGTGCTGGGCGCAGTTCTGGCCTGGGGCCTTGAGCCGCTGCCGTTGCTGGTGGCCGCGCCGTTCTCGCTGCTGGCAACCGGCGTGGTCTATGTGGTTCTGGGCCGGGGCTCGGGAGTGGCCGCGGCCGAGGAGGCCGCCACGTTGATTGAACAGGTGCTAACCAGGGTCTCTAGGGCAGCACGGTCAAGGAATCGCGGTGGATGACCTCATCGGGAGCTCCGGGGGGCATGGCGTCAGAACGCAAGCCCACCACCGAGTCCATGTCCTCTGAAGAAACCTCCACCAGGCCCCGGGCGAAAACCTGATTATCGGGATCCCGCACATCCACGGCATCGCCGGACTGGAAGGCCCCTTCGAAGCCGGTGATGCCGATGGCCAGCAGCGAGGCCCCCCGCTCCACCATCGCCCGACAGGCTCCGGCATCCACCCACACCGTGCCGGTGGGGACCATGGC
This sequence comes from Candidatus Poriferisocius anaerobius, assembly GCA_028278785.1. Taxonomy (GTDB): domain Bacteria; phylum Actinomycetota; class Acidimicrobiia; order Acidimicrobiales; family Bin134; genus Poriferisocius; species Poriferisocius anaerobius. Next base: position 5,380 of record JAPYOG010000146.1, read on the forward strand.
GAACCCGATCCACAGCTTGCGGGCGCTCAACCGCTGGGGCTGGGCAGCCACCGTTGTCCCCACACCGGGCACATGGGCCAACGCGTCGGCGACCACATCAGGGCGATGGGCGGCCGCGATCACGGTCCTGACCCCCGACCAGCTGGCAATGCGAGCGGCGGCCAGCTTGGAGGCCATTCCGCCGCTGCCCCGGTCGGTGCCCGCTCCGCCCGCGACGGCGGTCAGCTCGTCCAGCAGACCCAGATCGGTGATCTCCTCCACGATCCGGGCTTCGGCATCGGAGCGGGGGTCGGCGGTGTGGACTCCCTCGGTATCGGTCAACAGCACCAGCAGCCCGGCGCCCACCATGTGGGCTACCAGGGCCGAGATGCGGTCGTTGTCCCCCCAGCGAATGGCGTCGTCGGCCACCGCGTCGTTCTCGTTCACGATGGGAACGACGCCCAGCTTCAACAACCGGCTGAGGGTGCGCTGGGCATGCAGATACTGGGGGCGCTCCAGAAAATCTCGGGGGGCCAGCAGCACTTGCCCGCAGATCAGTCCATAGCCGTCCAGAAACTCCTGGTACATGGCCATCAGCCGGCTCTGGCCCACTGCGGAGAGCGCTTGCAGGGTGACCGAGTCTCGGGGGCGGCCTTGGTCGAAGCCGAGCACCGGCAGCCCCGCGCCGATGGCCCCGGAGCTGACCACCACCGCCTGGTGGCCGTCGGCCACGGCCGCGGCCACTTCGCCGCTCAACTTGGCCACCGCCTCAGCTCTGATGGTGCCGTCGGCCTCGGTGATCGACGATGTGCCGATCTTCATCACCACGATCACAGCGACACCCCCTCATCTTCATAGAGGTACTCGTCGTCATCGTGATACTCGAACTCGAAGTCGCCGATCCGGGCGGTGTCTCCCGCCTTGATCCCGGCGCGGACCAGGGCCCGGTCCACCCCCATCTGATCCAAGCGGCGGCGGGCGAAGTCCCACGCGCCGGGAGCGTTGAGATCGGACAGCGCGACCGCGCGCTCCACCGCTCGGCCCACCACGAGGTAGGCGCCGTCATCAGCTCGCTCCACCCTGAACCCCTCGGCGACAGGCCGGTGAACCACCACCTCGCCAGCGTTTCCGGCGTCCCGGCCTTGATCTTCTTGGGATCGGGCGACCCGAACCGCGTCGGCCATGGCCCTGATCAGCTCAGCCAAGCCGGCGCCGGTAACCCCGGATACGCACAGCGCCCCCGGCGGCGGCATCAGGTGGCCGGCATCGGCCTTGGACGCCACCAGTATCCGGGGCCGCTCCAACAGCTCCGGGCGGTAAGCGCCCAGCTCCTCCAACAGCACCCGCTGCTGCTCGACAGGATCGATCTCCTCCACTGAGGCCAAATCGACCATCACCACCAGAGCCCGGGCCCGCTCGGTGTGGCGCAGGAAGCGGTGGCCCAGGCCGCGGCCCTCGCTGGCCCCGGCGATGAGGCCGGGGATGTCGGCCACCACCATCTCGAAGTAGTCGTCGGTGCGGACCACCCCCAAGTTGGGCTCGAGGGTGGTGAACGGGTAGTCGGCGATTTTGGGACGGGCGGCGGAGATGCGGGATATCAGCGTGCTCTTGCCCGCGTTGGGAAATCCGACCAGCGCCACATCGGCCAGCAGCTTCAGTTCCAGCCTAAGCCAGCGCTGCTCCCCTGCCTCGCCCTGCTCGGCAAACGCCGGCGCCCGGTTCTGGTGGGTGGAGAACCGGGAGTTGCCGTGACCTCCCTGCCCGCCGGCGGCGGCAAGCCAGCGAACCCCGTCGGCGGCGAGGTCGGCGAGCAACTCCCCGCCCTGGTCTTTCACCGAGGTTCCCACCGGAACCCGGACCACAGTGTCATCACCGGTCGCCCCGTGGCGGCGCTTGCCCTGGCCGTGACTGCCGTTGCCCGCCCGGCGATGGGGATGGTCTCTAAATGCAATCAGCGAGGCCACGTTGTGGTCGGCCACCAGCCAGACGCTGCCGCCGTCGCCGCCGTCGCCGCCGTCGGGGCCGCCTTTGGACACATGAGCCTCGCGGCGGAACGCAACGCAACCCGCGCCGCCGTCACCGCCCCGCACATTCAGGCCGCACTCGTCTACGAACTGGGACATCGCATCCCAGCGGGCCAGTCAGTCGGCGATCACGTCGACGAGCTTGCGGCGGCGCCGGTGGCCGAACTTGACCCGCCCGTCGGCGGTGGCGAACAGGGTGTCGTCGCGGCCTCGCTCCACGTTGTCGCCGGGATGGATGCGGGTTCCCCGCTGGCGCACGATGATCGACCCCGCGGTTACCTGTGTGCCGTCGAACACCTTCACCCCGAGGCGCTTGGGGTTGGAGTCGCGGCCGTTCCGAGTTGAGCCGCCGCCTTTGGTCTTGGACATCTCTCGCTCCTCTACGCCTTGATCGCCGTGATCTTGATACGGGACTTGTGCTGGCGGTGGCCCCACCGCCGACGCTGGTTGCTCTTGTTCTTGTAGGTGAAACCGTCGATCTTGCGGCCCTTGACCGAGTCCACCACCGTGGCGGCAACCCTGGCCTGGCCGAGAAGATCGGGGTTGGCGGTCACCGAGTCGCCGTCCACCAGCAGCAAGGGAACCATCTCGACCTCGGCCCCGGGCTCGCCCAGCAGCTCCACATCGAGGATCTGGCCCTCTTCTACCTTGTATTGCTTTCCGCCAGTGCGGATAACGGCATACACCTTGCTCAGGCTACCGGCCCCGGCCGCTTCTTACTAGTTTGCGGTCCAACTCCAAGCCCCGCCCCTCGCAGGTCGGACAGACCGACGAGCACGACTCCAGCAGCCCCTCGCCGATGCGCTTTCGGGTCATCTCCACCAAGCCCAATTCGGAGATGTCAAGCACTTGGGTGCGGGTTTTATCCCAGGCCAGAGCCTCTCGGAAGACCTTCATCACCTCATCGCGGTTGCCCCGCTTCTCCATGTCCACAAAGTCGATCACGATAATCCCGCCGATGTCGCGCAGCCGGAGTTGACGGGGGATTTCCTGAGCCGCCTCCAGATTGTTGCGGAACACGGTTTCCTCCAGGCTGGAGTCTCCGACGTTCTTGCCGGTGTTCACGTCGATAACCGTTAGCGCCTCGGTGTTCTCGATGATCAGCGACCCGCCGCCGGGCAGCCACACCTTTTTGTCCAAGGCCTTGACGAACTGCTCGTGAACATGATGGCGCTCCAGCAGGGTGAGGTGCTCGCTCTCAGCGTCGTAGTACTCGAGCCTCTCGACCAGTTCGGGGGCCACGCTGGACACGTAGTCGCTAACTTCCCCGTAGAGCCCGCTATCGTCGATCTGGACCGAGCGGAAGTCCTGGTTGAACTCCTCTCGAATCACCCGCACCGCCATCTCCGGCTCCCGATACAGCAACCCCGGCACTTTGCTGCGCTTGCTCAAGGCATCGATCTCATCCCATTGCGACACCAGCCGCTTCACGTCGCGCTCGAGCTCTTCTGCGGTGATCTTCTCGGCGGCGGTGCGCACGATTATCCCGTGCTCCTGGGGCTTGCACCGGTCGAGCACCTTCCGCAACCGCTTGCGCTCCTTGTCGGGAAGCCGCTTGGAGATGCCGTAGGTCTTGGAGTTGGGCACCAGCACCACGAAACGGCCCGGCAGCGACACCTCCTGGGTCAGCCGGGCGCCTTTGTGGGCGATGGGGTTCTTGGTGACCTGGCACATGATGGTCTGCCGGGCCTCCAGCAGGTTCTCGATGCGGGGCGAGCCGTCGGAGGTCTCCACGTCGTCGGGGTCGAACACCACATCGCCCCGGTACAGAACCGCATTCTTGGGGGTGCCGATGTCCACGAAGGCGGCTTCCATGCCGGGCAGCACGTTTTGAATCCGGCCCAGATAAATGTTGCCGTGGATCTCGCCGATGTCATCGGCCGGACGGGAGACGTGGTGCTCAACCAGCGCCCGGCCTTCCACCACCGCGATCTGGGTGGCTTCGGGGCGGACTTGGACGAGCATCATGTATCGGCCCACCGGTCGGCCCTTGCGGCGGCGGCCCCGGCGGCGCTCCAGAGTCTTCTCATCCAGCTCTACCGG
>JAPYOG010000147.1 GCA_028278785.1 Candidatus Poriferisocius anaerobius
CCTCTTGCATGTGGTAGCCGGAGATGGAGATGGAGTTGAACTTGGGCATGTTGGCCGAGGTGAAGGCGAAGATGTCGGAGATGATCCGCATCGACGGCGCCGGGGGGTAGATGAAGGTGTTGCGGACCATGAACTCCTTCAAGATGTCGTTCTGAATGGTCCCGGCCAGCTTCTCGGGCGCCACCCCCTGCTCTTCGCCGGCCACTATGTACATGGCCAGAATCGGCAGCACCGCTCCGTTCATGGTCATCGATACGGTCATCTGGTCCAGCGGGATGCCGTCGAACAGGATCTGCATGTCCAGTATCGAGTCGATGGCCACCCCGGCCATGCCCACATCGCCGCTCACCCGCTGGTTGTCGGAGTCGTATCCCCGGTGGGTGGCCAGGTCGAAGGCCACCGACAGGCCCTTCTGCCCGGCAGCCAGGTTGCGCCGGTAGAAGGCGTTGGAATCCTCGGCGGTGGAGAACCCGGCGTACTGGCGGATAGTCCACGGCTGGGTCGCGTACATGGTGGCGTAGGGGCCCCGCAGGTAGGGCGCCAGCCCGGGATAGGTGTCGCAGAAGTCAAGCGGCGCCCGGTCCCGCGCGGTGTAGAGGCGGCGCACGCCGAAACCCTCCGGGGCAGCCCAGGTGAGGCGGTCGGGGCTCTCCCCGGTTTGCGCCGCCACCAGATCGGCCCAACCGGCGCCGTTGGCGCCAGAAGCTAGGGGGGCGTGCAGATCCACGCGGGAGAAGTCGGGGACGGTCATAGGCCCAGCCTTGCGTGAAGGGCTTGCAGAACAGCCAGGGCATCGCATCCGAGGTGGATGTATGCGTCTGCCCCCCAGCGGTCATCGGGCCGGCCGGCCAGCACCACATGCCCGCACCCGGCTTGCTTGAGCGCGGCCACCGTGTCGGCGGCACACTCTTGGTACATATCGTCGGAAGAGCAGATCACGGCAACGGGCGAGCCCGACGACGCCCAGGCTGCGGCGGCCTCTGCCGGAGAGTCGAAGCCGTCATTGCCCAAAGCGCGGATTCCCCCGGCTGCCAGAAGGTTGGAGGCGAAGGCTGCCCGCGCCGTGTGTACCGCCAGGGGGCCGAGGTTGGCCAAGAATGCGGTCGGACGCGACGGCGCGGCATCGGCGGAATCCCGCAGTGCCTCGAACGGCTCGGCCAGTCGGCGCAGTTCCGGATCTGGCACCGCCGGCGGCCGATCCGCCGCCTCCTCGCCGATGTCGGGGAACTCGCTCACTCCCGTGAGGGGGAGGCGGCGGGTGGACACGTCCCGGCTTCGAGCCCTATGGGTGGTTTCGATGCGCTCGGCCAAATCGGCCCCGGCCTCGAGTTCTTGGAACAGCCCCCAGGCAGTCACTGCCAGAGCGTCGGTGAGCGATTCCACGAAGTAGGCGCCGCCTGCGGGGTCGATCACTTGGCCGACATGGGATTCCTCGCGCAGCAGGAGCTGGGTGTTGCGTGCGATGCGCAGCCCCAGCCGGTCTGGGACGCCGATGGCCGCGTCGAACGGGCTGACCGTGATGGCGTCGGCGCCGCCCACAGCAGCGGCGAAACAGGCCACGGTGGTGCGGATCATGTTCACATAAGGGTCGCGGCGGGTCATCATGGCCCCGGAGGCGACCGCGTGCTGGCGCTGGGCGGCGGGCTCGATGCCGCACGCCTGCGTCACCCGGGCCCACAGCCGGCGCGCAGCCCGGAGCTTGGCGATGGTCGAGAACTGGTCCACCCCGGCGGCATAGCGGAACTCCAGCCTGTCTGCCGCCAAAGCCAAGTCGAGGCCCGCCTGTTCGCATGCCCGCAGGTAGGCGACTCCGTCGCCAAGCGATCCGGCCAGCTCCTGGGCCTCGCTGGCGCCCCGGTCGGCCAGCCGCGCCCCGTCGACCACCGCGACCAGCACGTTGCGATAGCCGAGGTGCAAGGTGTTGGCCGCCGCTTCAGCCACCCCGGGATCGCGGGGGTCGATCCCAAAGCCGCCGAGAGCCTCGTCTTTATCCACTCCCCTGCTGTCCCACAGGCTGACCAGGTGGCAGATCGCGGCCCCGCTGCCCGGTGCCAGCATGACCGGCACCGTTGATGCAACGCCATCGAGCAGGTCGTCGAGCTCTTCCATGCTGGTTTCGCCGTCGATGCGGAGCTCGATGGCGTCAGCGCCCCCGCTCAAGTCGTCCAGCAGGGCCCGGTTGCCGGTGGCGCGGCTGTGGGCCTGGCGGACCTGCCACGCCCCGCCCGCAGCCCTGCTGCCCCGGGTGAACGGCGCCATGCCCGGCAGGCCGGGGTCGCCGGCGTGGTCGGCGCCGGTGTAGAGGGGCTGAATGGCGACGCCGTCATAGGTGGTGCTCACCAGCTTCTCCTCGAACGCCGCCCCCCGCAGCACCTGCTCTACCAGATCCATCCACTGGTCCCGCCCGGCCAGGTCGAAGTCCCCGGCCAGGCTCATCACGGCATCGCTCACCCCCTAGATGTTACGCCCAGCCCCTTGCCCATCCCCCAACCGACCCACGCCATCTCCCGCACCAGTCCGGCGCGGGAGGCCTCGCGAACGCGAGCTGCCTCACGGAGAAGTGCTGGTGAACCCAGCCCGGCACGCGCTACCCGCTCACCGGGGAGGCCTCACGGAGAAGTGCTGGTGAACTGTCCCCGGTCGAAGTAGTCCGACCAGCGGGCAATTCGCCCGCCGCGAATCTCGAACACGCCGCAGACCGGCAGAACCACCTGGCCGGCGCCGGTGTTGACGTAATCGGTTCGCTCGTTCAGGACCACATTGCCGTTCGCCGCCTGATGATGGGTCTCGAACACGCTGCCCCCGGACGCAGCAAGGAGTTCCTCCAAGAACGCCCGGATGGCCTCCGCCCCCTCCAGCGGATCCATCGGGACGTTGTGGAAGACGGCATCGTCGGTGAAATAGGCCATCAGCTCATCGGCATCGCCGTTGGCCCACGCGGCGCAGAAAGAACTCACCAGCTCGCTGGGATCGGTCGGCAGACCAGGCATCGCTCGCTCCTGTTGTCGGGATGCTCAGCATGGCCCACAGCATGCCTGCTCTGCCAAATGACGCAGGCCGTCTATGGTTAGTTAGCCGCGTTTTGGTGTTGGGTGTGGGACGAGGGGTTCTCGCCGCAGATGGGGGTTGTTATGGGGCTTGGCGTGTCGCGGGCCGCGGTGAGCCGGATATGGCGGGCGTTCGGCCTCAAGCCCCGCTTCGCAGACGCGTGCAAGGTGTCGTCCGACCCGCCGACACACCACTGGGTGCGATCATTCCGAAGATCGCAGAAGACAGTTGGGTTGCTGGTGGTTAGTCGGTGTAGTGGACGTTGCCCTGTGCTTGGGTGTTGGCGAGGCCGATGTTCCAGGCGAGGGCGAGGCCGAGTTGGTGTTCTGTGCCGGTGGTGACGGTGACGGTGGTGGATGTCTGTTCGGCTGAGAGGTGTATGAAGATGTTCCGGCCGAGGTTGCCGTCGCGCAGCGGAGACAAGAGGATCGTCGGGCGGCTGGCGGGGATGCAGTCGAGGGTGACCTCGAAGTCGACGGTGGTGTCGCTGCGGCTGGCGGTGGGGCTGTTGATGAGCAGCGTTGGGCGGCCGGTGCAGGCGGCCAGCGCCGGCTGGTCCTGGT
>JAPYOG010000148.1 GCA_028278785.1 Candidatus Poriferisocius anaerobius
CGCCAAGCGCGAGAAGGGGGAAGTTCAGGGGGAAGGGGCCTACTCTCCTACGCCGGCCCGCCGCTGTCAACAGGCAATTTCAGCGGGCGGCCCGCGTCTGGGGGCGGACCACCGTTCGGCTGACCACCAGCGCAGCCATCGAGAACAGCCCCCCGACGAAAAAGGCCCCCGAGTAAGAAGACATCGCCACCACCGCGCCCAGGACCAGGCCCCCGAGGCCGATAGCCAGATCGAAGGCCATGCTGAAGGTGCCGATGGCCTGGCTGCGCCGGTTGGCGGGCGCCGACTGGACGGCCATCACGAACAGAGCCGGAAACAGGAAGGTCTGGCCCATGGCCAGAAGCACCGTGCCTGTGAACACGCCGGCAACCTGGGACCAGAAGGCGATCACCCACAAGCCGGACGCCGAGAACGCATAAGACACCGTGCTGGTTAGCTGGGGCCCGAGCTTGTCGGGCAGTCGGGCCAGGATGATCCGAAGGCCGATCACGCAGGCGGCGAACACCGCGAACACCAGCCCGGAATTGCCGAATCCGATTTCATCCACATGGAGCTTGATGAAGGCCAGGAACCCGGAGTGGCCCATCAAGCCGAGTCCCAGAAGCAGGGCGGGCCGCGTGGCGGGCCAGTGGATGAACGAGGTCGGCCAGCCCCTCTGAGCGCCTTCGGGGCGGCCCGGCACCGAGACTGCCCCCAGCACTGCGCCCAGCGAGCACAAAAGTCCGCCCAACACCCAAACCGCGTCGGCGCCAGCAGCGTCGGCCAACTGCTCGCCGATGATCGGCCCGATGGCCAAACCGGAGTACACCGCTACCGAGAAGTACGAGGAGACCTCCCCCCGGCGATGCTCGGGGGCCAAGTCCTGGGCGGCCGCAGCGATTCCCACGAAGTACGCGGCCTCTCCAATCCCGGTGACCAGCCGGAACAGCACCGCCATCAGCACCGAGGCGACCCACAGGTTGCCGAGGATGCCGAGCCCGGCCAGCACGCAGCCCCACACCACCAGAAAGCGACGGCCCCTGGAGTCCCCCAGATGCGCTAGGAGAGGGCGGGCCACCACAGCCGAGAGCCCAAACCCGCCGACGGCCAGCCCCACTGCCACCGGTCCCCCGCCCAAGTCGTTCTCCACGAATCCGGGCAGCACCGGGAATACCAGGCCCACCGCCATGAAGTAGGACACCCCGCACAGGCACAGCACCGCGAAGCGAACCGTCATCAGCGGCTCAGGCGCGGACCCCGGCGGATTAGCGTCGGTCATTCAAGAAGGGAAAACGGGTTCTTGTCTGCTGCAACCGGGCGGGGTCGATCTCGGCGCAGAGCACAGCCTCTTCTCCCTCGGGCGCGCCGGCCATCTCAACCCCTGATGGGTCGATCACCACCGAGCCGCCCTGGTAGCAGAGGCCGCCTCCGGTGCCCACCCGGTTCACACCCACCACATAGGCCTGGTTCTCGATAGCCCGGGCCAAAAGAAGCGCCGACCAGTGGGCCTGACGGCGCGCCGGCCAGTTGGCCACCACCACATAGCAGTCGGTCTCGCGGGCCAGCGACCAGAACTCATCGGAGAACCGCAGGTCGTAGCAGACGAACGGGCTTATCCTCACCCCCTCCACGGTGATGGTGAGCCGCTTGCGGCCCGCGGCGTAGCACTCGTGCTCGCCGCCGTAGGTGAACGGGTGGATTTTGTCGTAGCCCGCTGCCACCCCGTCAGGTCCGGCCAGCACGAACCGATTGAAGGGCAGGCCAGGGCCCGACGGGTCCAGCACCGGCACCGACCCGCACACCCACACGCCGTGGGCAGCGGCCTGCTGAGCCAAAAACCCCACGCTGGGGCCGTCGGGGGGCTCCGCCATCCTGTTGGAGTCCATGGAAAACCCGGTTGAGTACATCTCGGCCAGCACCACCAACCGGGCGCCGCGGGCGGCGGCCTGCGCCACCTTGGGGGCCAACAGCTCGAAGTTGGCCTCGGGATCCTCCCACACTATGTCGTGTTGGACAGCGGCGACCTTCATGCCCCTGCTCCCAGCCCGACCAGCCGATCGTTCAGCACTCGCTGCACCACAGTGCCCACCATATCTGTGGATGCGGCGGCAACCACGCCATGACCGCCTGCCGTCGCCGGCGGTTCACCGGTGTTCCATCCGACCAGAGCGGCCCCGTCCCGGCGATTCAAAACCGGACTCGGCCACCCGGGGCAGAGGCCATCGCGCCAATCAGCATGACAATCTCTGCTGCCGGTTGGCGGCGCGGTATTTTGATCGTGTGGCCACCGACGAACAGAAATGGAGCTTCGTTGTGGTGGCCAACCGGCTCCCGGTGAGGCGGGTGCGGGAAGGCGCCGTCGCCAAGCTGGTTCCCAGTCCCGGCGGGCTGGTCTCGGCCCTGCGGCCTGTCATGTCGGGCAATCCCGACGCGGTGTGGGTGGGCTGGTCGGGCGTGCCCGGACCGGGAGGAGACCCGTTCGAAGTGGACGGCTTCCAGTGCCACCCGGTGAGCGTCAGCCAGGGCGAGCTCCAGCTTTTCTACGAGGGGTTCTCCAACGCCACCCTGTGGCCGCTGTTCCACGACGCCCTAGTGCCCCCTGAGTACCACCGCACCTGGTGGGACGCCTACTGCGCCGTCAACCAGCGCTACGCCGCCAATGCGGCCGACTTGGCCGCCCCAGGCGCCACCGTTTGGATCCACGACTACCACCTGATGTTGGTGGCCGGCCTGCTGCGAGCGGCCCGGCCCGACCTGCGAATCGGATTTTTCCTCCACATTCCCTTCCCTGCCCGCGAGCTGTACATCCGGATGCCGTGGCGAGCCGAGATCATCGACGGCCTGCTGGGCGCGGATTTGATCGGCCTGCAAACCGCTTTGGGCACCGACAACTTCTGCCGGGCGGTGACCCGGATCACCGGCGCCAAGATCACCGGCAAGCTGATCCAGCACAACGGCCGAGCCACCCGGGTGGGCGCCTTCCCCATAGGCATCGACACCGAGCGGATCGCCGAATTGGCCGCCGACCCCGCTGTGCAGTCCCGGGCGGCGGAGATCCGCCAAACCCTGGGCTCGCCCCGAACCGTGCTATTGGGGGTGGACCGCCTCGACTACACCAAGGGCATCGAGGCGCGTCTGCGAGCCTTCAGAGAGCTGCTGGCCGAGCAGCGGCTGTCGGCGGAAGACTGCGCGCTGGTGCAGATCGCCGAGCCCAGCCGCTCGCAGGTCACCGGCTACGGCGAGATCCGGCGGACGGTGGAGCAGATGGTGGGCGAGGTGAACGGGAACTTCGGGGTGATGGGCCGCCCGGTGGTCCACTATCTCCACCAGAGCCACCCCATCGAGGAGCTGGTGTCCATGTATCTCATAGCCGATGTGATGCTGGTGACCCCGCTGCGAGACGGCATGAACCTGGTGGCCAAGGAGTACGTGGCCTGCCGCCCCGACAACTCCGGCGTGCTGGTGCTGTCGGAGTTCACCGGAGCGGCCCAAGAGCTGGGAACGGCCGATCTGGTCAACCCCCACGACATCGAGGGGCTCAAAACCGCCATGGAGTCGGCCGTCCACCGCTCCGACGCCGAGGCCGAGCCGGCCATGCGGTCCATGAGGCGGACTGTCCGCTCGAACACAGCGCAGCGGTGGGCCGAGCGGTTCCTGGCCCGCCTGGGAACATGCCCATGACCGGGACCGATCCGAACACCCTGATGATGTCGACCGAGGATATGGAAGTCCGGCTGCGGGAGTTGGCCCGTGTGCCGGTGCTGCTGGTGGTCTGCGACTACGACGGCACCCTGGCCCCCATAATCGACAACCCCGATGAGGCCAAGCCCATCCGGGAGGCGGTGGCCGCGCTCCGCCAGCTTGCCACCACGCCCGATACCCACGTTGCAGTGATCTCAGGGCGGGCGCTGCGCGACCTGGCCGCGCTCACCCGCCTTCCCGAGGAGATCCGCCTCGTAGGCAGCCACGGCACCGAGTTCGACGTGGGCTTCGCCAACGGTCTCTCCCCAGCACAGCATGAGCGGCGGCAACGGTTGCTGGAGGATCTGAACGACATCGCTCGGCGCGACCGCGGCTTCATCATCGAGCCCAAACCGGCCGGCGTCGCCTTCCACTACCGCAAGGCCGACCCTGAAATCGCTGCCGAAGCGGTGACAGAAGTGCTCAAGGGCCTGGGCTCGATGGACGGCATCTATGTGAAGACCGGGAAGATGGTGGTGGAGCTCTCAGTGCTCAACCTCAACAAGGGAGACGCCCTCGAACGCCTGAGGCACGACGTGTCGGCCGAAGCGGTGATCTTCGCCGGCGACGATGTGACCGACGAGGACGCCTTCGCCCGCCTCACCGGACCTGATCTGGGACTGAAGGTGGGCGGCGGGCTGAGCTTGGCCCACGCCCGGCTGGAAAGCCCTCACGCAGTGGCCCAGGCACTGGCCCTGCTCACCGAGCGGCGACGAGCCTGGCTGATGGGCGAACACGCCCTGCCCATCGAGCGCCACAGCCTGCTGAGCGATCAGCGCACGGTGGCGCTGGTCACCTCGGGCGCCTCGGTGAACTGGATGTGCCACCCCCGAGCAGACTCCCCGGCCGTGTTCGCCGGACTCCTGGGCGGGGCGCGGGCCGGGCACTTCTCCATCAGCCGCCATGACGACAGCCCGCCCATTTCCCACCGCTATCTAGACGGCACCATGATCATCGAAACCCGCTGGTCGGACGTGACGGTGGTGGACTACCTGGACTGCTCCGACCAACGCCCCTCAAAGCCGGCGGGGCGCACCAACCTGGTCCGCTCCATCGCCGGCACGGGCAGGATCCGAGTCGAGTTCGCGCCCCGCTTGGACTTCGGCCGGGCACCCACCGGACTCGAGCCCACCGACGTCGGCCTCGAGGTGTCCGGAGCAGCGGAGACGATGATCCTGGTATCGCCCGGGGTTGCCTGGGACATCGTCGACGACGGCCCCCACCAGACGGCAGTCGCCGAAATCCAACTAGACGGCGCACCGCTTACGCTCACCCTTCGCCTGGGCGTCCACGGCCGGCGGCGTCGGTCCGAACTGGGCGAGGCCGAGCGCCGCGAGATCACCGAGCACTATTGGCAGAGCTGGGCGCAGAGCCTGAGCGTGCCATCTGTTGCCGCCGAAGAAGTCCAGCGGTCGGCCCTGGTGCTCAAGGCGCTGTGCCACCAGCCCTCGGGAGCAATCCTGGCTGCGGCCACCACCAGCCTGCCCGAGGTTCTGGGCGGAGGACGCAACTGGGACTACCGCTATTGCTGGCCCCGGGATGCCAGCATGAGCGCGTCCGCCCTGCTGGCCCTGGGCAGCAGCCAAGAGGCCTGCGACCTCCTCGATTGGATTCTCGACCGGGTGGAGCACCTGCCCAGCCCCGAGCAGCTCCGGCCGGTGTATCCGCTGGTGGGCGACGAGTCCCTCCCCGAGGCGGTGCTGCCGGAGTTGTCCGGGTACGCGGGCAGCCGACCGGTGAGGATCGGCAACGCGGCAGAGCACCAAGTGCAGCTAGACGTGTTCGGCCCAGTGGTGGACCTGGCCTGGCAGATGTGCGAAGCCGGGGTGGGCGTCGGCAACCGGCACTGGGAGCTCGTCAAAGCTGTGGTGAGGGCGGTGGCCTCTCGCTGGCACGAGCCCGACCACGGCATCTGGGAGGAGCGCCGCCCGCCCCGCCATCACGTCCACTCCAAGGTGATGTGCTGGGTGGCGGTGGACCGGGCCATCAAGATCGCCCAGCGCCTAGACCCGCACGACAGTCGTTTCGTGTCCACCGTCAAAGCGGTGGAGGACGAGTTGCGAGACGGGCAGACGGTGTACCGCTACCGCCACGACGACGGGCTGGCAGGCCGGGAGGGCGGTTTTCTGATCTGCACTGCGTGGCTGATTCAGGCCTATGTGCTGATAGGCCAGTTCGATGACGCCCGGGCACTGTTCGACCGCTATTTGGATTTGTGCGGTCCCACAGGCCTGCTGCCTGAGCAGTACGATCCCGCCAGCGAGCGTCTGCTGGGCAACCATCCCCAGGCTTATTCGCACCTGGGCCTGATCAACGCCGCCCTGGCCCTGTCAGATCCAAGCCCGGCCGACTCGCAAAAGCAGCCCCGCCAGGAGCACTAGTTGCAGGCCGCGGTGCGAAGCAGCCCCGCCAGGAGCACTAGTTGCAGGCCGCGGTGCGAAGCAGCCCCGCCAGGAGCACTAGTTGCAGGCCGCGGTGCGAAGTTCGGCCAAAGTGTCCATCCACCATCCATTGGCCACGGTGGTCTTGCCGGGCAGCGACCCCAGACGGTTGTCGACCAGAGCCACTACTTGGGGAAGTTCGCCGGCAGCGAGACGCAGATCCAACAGACCGTCCACCACGCGGGAGCGGCTGGTCAGCTCCCCGTCGATTGCGTCCAGCAGCCGATCCACCAGTTCGGTGATCTCGAACATCGCCGCCGGGTTGCGGACCGTTTCCAATGTCACTGGTTCTCCTCCTCGAGGCTGGGCTGCTAGCTACAACAACCGATGAGCCGCAGGTGTTCCCACCAGCACCATTCTATCGGCTCCAGCGACAACCCGCGACGGCCCCTGCCCACCGAGGTGTATCTTGGCACTCTGTGACCCGTTCCACATCCAAAGCCGGCGCAAGCTCGCCGCTGCGCTTGCTGGCAGCCGGATTGACCGTGGTGTGCCTGGCCTCCGCCTGCGGCGCCAACGGCGCAGAATCCCCCGTCCCGGCCGAGACGGCGGCACAGGGCCTCGGCGACGACCCCACCAGGCTGGTCATCGGATTGGAGCAAGAGCTGACCAACTTCAACAACTCGACGGCCGGCGACAGCCTCTTGGCCGGCCGCCAGATCGTCCGAGCGGTATGGCCCGCCTGCGTGCGGACCCGGCCTGACTTCTCCTTCGAGCCGTACTTCTGCGAGACCCTCCCCGCCGTCGTCAGCGAGGATCCCCTGGTGGTGGAGTACCGGTTGCGAGCCGACGCCGCCTGGAGCGACGGAACCCCGGTGAGCTCCGACGACATGGTGTTCTACTTTGAGAACTGCAACGACCCCGACGACGACTGCGCCAGCACCAACGGCTTCGACAGCGCCGAGCTCGAAGTGGTGGACGACAAGGCCGTCCGGCTGAGCTGGCCCCGAGACGAGCCCTTCGTGGAGTACGTTCTGCTGTTCTCCAGCCCGTTTCCCCCGGCCCACCTGGGGCGGGACTGGAGCGAGGGATTCCGGGCCGACCCCGGGCTGGGGGCCGGCCCCTACGTGGTGGACGAATACAACCCGGGCAGCGATCTGACCCTGGAGGCCAACCCCTTCTGGTTCGGCGAGGGCCCCCGCATCGACGAGATCACATTCCGGTTCATCAGCGACGTGGGCAACCTCCCCCTAGCGCTGGAGAACGGCGAAGTCGACGTGATCTACCCCCAGCCCCAGGTCGACCTGGTTGCCCAGATAGACCGCATCGACGGGGTGGATTCCACTATCACCTTCGGCCCGACCTGGGAGCACCTGACGTTCAACACCGCCACCGTGCCGCTGGAGGTGCGCCGGGCCATCGCATTGGCGCTCGACAGGGAGCTGATCGTGGCCGCGCTCATGCGTCCGTTCTCGGAGTCGGCCCAGCCGCTGGGAAACCGGATATTCGTACACGGCCAAGCCCAGTACCGGGACAACACTCCCCCCGAGCTCCGGCAAAGAGACCTGGCCGCGGCCCGGGCTGTGCTGGAAGAAGCCGGCTGGGAGCTTGACGGCGGCGTGTACGCCAAAAACGGGCGGCGGCTCAACCTGCGCATCCGCACCACCGGCGGCAACGACCGCCGGGAGCAGTTCCAAGAGCTGGTGCAGAACCAGCTTGCCGAAGCGGGCATCGGGATCACCATCGACAACCTGCCCGCCGCCATGCAAGAGGCGGA
>JAPYOG010000149.1 GCA_028278785.1 Candidatus Poriferisocius anaerobius
GGCCGGCCTGGACGGGACCGGCGTCACCAGGCGCGGCGAGTCGGCCTCCGTCGCCGGCAGGCCCCCGGCCAGACAGGCGAACCGCGCGGCCAGCTCCGTCGCGGCCCCAGCGTCGCCCCTGTCCTTGGCCCGGTGGACCAGCTCGCCGATCTCGGTGCGCTCGTCACAATCCAGTCGCCAATAGTCGCCGAGCGTGCAGACCGCCACGCCTCCCATGTCGCCGAGCCCCGCTCCAGGGTCCCCACGGAGGGCTCCGGCGCTATCCATCCGAGCGGACGACCGGCTTCGAACCGGCGACCTCAACCTTGGCAAGGTTGCGCTCTACCAACTGAGCTACGTCCGCGGGATGGCCGATCCTACCGCCACACCCCGAGGCCCACGCCTTCTAGCGGGCCTCCGGCGGGCGCAGATCGATGCTCAGGCGCAGGATGCCGTCCTCCATCGAGGCTTCGGCGTCGCCGATCATGGCGAAGTCCTGGAAGTCCAGCTGGGCCTGCTCCAGGAAGTGCCTTCGCTCCTCGCCAGCCACCGGCGGCAGGTTCCGGCGCTTGACCCCCGCGGCGCGCTCGCGGAACCGTTCAATCATCGCGTCAGCATCGAAACCCTCGGCCATGGGAGCAAATCTAGACCGAACGCTCGTCGCCGTCCTTCTCGCCGAAATTCCACACGGCCGACTCGTCCGCGGAATCCCCGCCGGACTCCCGCTCGGAGCCGTCATCGACAGGCTCAGCACGATGGGGCCGCGCCACCCGCGAGCGCGTCCAAGCGAGAGTCCTCTCCCACACCGTCCCGAAGAAGTCCTTCCCGGCGGAGTCCTCGTCGCCGGAGTCCTCCCCCGGCTCGCGGCCGGCCGCCTCAGGATCCTCGGCGGCCTCGTCGAACAGCTCGGCCGACGCGCCCGCCAACCGTAGGCGCCGGCGGGGGCTGGTGTGCCACAGGAAGACCCCGAGCAGCACCGTCATCACCCCTGCGATGGTCCACAGGGCGATCACCACCGCATCCACCCGCTCGCCGCTCTCCCGCCCGACCAGGCGCCGATTCGTGCCGGCATCCGCATCGGTGCCGCCATCGGACTGGGCGGTGCTGACCACGCCCAGAGAGTCGGACTGGCCGACACTGATCACGACCTCGCCGCCGTCGTCGGCAGCCACCGCAGGCCCGGCTGCCAGCAGGCACAGCGTCACCGCAAGCAGCGGTGCCGTCATCCAACCCCTGATCAAGTGCACGACCCTCGACGCTACCGGGCAGAGGAAGCCGCGCTTCCGTCTATCCGGTCCAGCGCCCCGATCACGTCGGCGACCACATCGTCGGTGTGCTCCAGGCCCGCCGAGAACCGGACCGTGCCCTGACCGATGCACAGCGCCTCGAGCTCGTCGGGCAGGAGGCTCACATGGGTGGTGGACGCCGGATGGGTGACGAGGCTCTCCGGGCCGCCCAGCGAGGTGGCGAACTGCACCACCCGGACCTCCTCCATGAACGCCTTGCCGGCCTCGTACCCGCCCCTCAGGTCGAAGGTGACCAGGCCCCCGGCCAAGTCCATCTGCCTGGCCGCCAGCTCGTGCTGGGGATGGGAGGCCAGGCCCGGGTAGTACACGGCCTCGACCGCCGGATGGCTCCCGAGCGCCTCGGCCAGCGCGGTGGCGGTGCCGGTCTGCTGGCGCAGGCGCACCGCCAGCGTGCGGATCCCCCTCAGGGCGTTCAGGGCGTCGAACGGCGAAGCGGCCGCGCCGTGCAGCACGGCGTAGTTCCACAGCCATGCCAGCAGCTCCTCGCTGCCGGCCACCACCCCGATGGTGGCGTCGTTGTGGCCGGCGATGGCCTTGGTCGCCGAATGCACCACCAGGTCGACCCCGAACTCGGCCGGCCTCTGCCCCAGCGGCGTGGCGAACGTCGAGTCCACCACCGTCATCGGCCCGGCGATGGCGCCCACCTCGGCCAGGTCGACCACGTCGAGCTTCGGGTTGGCGGGAGACTCGGCGATCACCAGCATCGTGCGTCCGGGGATGACGGCATCGGCGAACGCGCCCGGCTCGGTGCCGTCGACGAAGGTCACCCCGATGCCGAAGCGGGGACAGGCCGTCTGCAACAGCAGCTGGGTGCCGCCGTAGAGCTGGCGCTGGGCGACTATGTGGTCGCCGCTGGAGCACAGCCCCAGCACGATGGCGCTCAACGCGCCCATGCCCGAGGCGAACGCCCGGGCCGACTCGGTGCCCTCGAGGTCGGCCACGACGTCCTCGAAGGCCTTGACCGTCGGGTTGCCGTAGCGGGTGTAGAACCGGGTCGAGTGGGTGTCGACGGCTAGGTCGCGGGCCTCCGAGACGCTGGCCGCGGTGAACGTGGACGTGGCCCACAGGATCGGGGCCAGCGCGTTCTGGTTGTCGGCCCGCCCGGCCCGGATCGCCCGAGTGTGGGCGTGCAACTCGGCGTCAGCCACGGCCTGCTCGCCGTCACGTCCCGGATGGGAGTCAGCCACGGTGAACCTCCTGCAGGAAGCTGCTGACCGGATCGTGCAGCAGTTCGTGCTCGAGCAGGAACCCGTCGTGGCCCTCGTCGCTGTCGAGCATCACGAGACGGCAGTCCCCGCCGCCGGCAAGGACCTGATCGCGCAGCTCCTGCTGCTCGTGGGGCGGGTACAGGCGGTCGCTGCGAACCGACGCGGTGAGCACCGGCACCCTGATGCGGCCGAGCACGGTGGCGGTGCCGCCCCGTCCCCGCCCGATGTCGTGCAGGTCCATCGACCGGTTGAGCACCACATAAGTGTTGGCGTCGAAGCGCTTGACGAGCTTCTGGCCGTGATGGTCCAAGTACGACTCCATCTGGAAGCGGCCCCACAGATCGAAGGCCTCGATCGGGTCGAACATCTGCCGTCCGAAGCGGCGCTCGAAGGACTCACCGGACCGGTAGGTCACCTGGGCGATCTGGCGCGCCACCGCCAGGCCCATCCACGGCCCCTCGGGCTTGTCGTAGTAGTCGCCGTCGCACCAGCCGGGGTCGGTGGCGATGGCCAGACGCTCCACCGCGCTCCAGGCGACCTGCAGGGCGCTGGCCGCGGCGCAGGTGGCCAGCGGCAGGATCGACTGCACCCTCCTCGGGTACATGGCCGCCCACTCCAGCACCTGCATGCCGCCCATCGAGCCGCCGACCACACCGAGCCAGCGGCCGATTCCCAGATGGTCGGCCAGCAGAGCCTGGGCCCGCACCATGTCGC
>JAPYOG010000015.1:0-1088 GCA_028278785.1 Candidatus Poriferisocius anaerobius
GGGCGCGGTCCTCGTCTGAGACATCATCACCAGCCGTGCTCGCCCGCCGCCACCGGCCCAGCGTTGCCGCCAAGAGCCCGACGCCAACCACCAGCCCCACCACCGGAATGACCCAGACCAGCCCGCTCACCCCCGACGTCGACGGCGTCAAGACCACCCAATCCCCATATCGCTCGGCGAACCGGGCTCGGATGTCGTCGTCGCTGTAGCCGGCCACGACAAGACGGCCGATCTCGGCTCGGATCTCCCGGGCGATGGCCACATCCGACTCCGCCACCGACTGCCCAACGCACTGGGGACAGGCGATGGTGGCGCCGATGTCGTGGGCTCGCTCCGCGTTGGTGCGGTCGTCCCGCCCGTCCACCACCCCGAACGCCAGCATGGTGGCCACCGCCACTCCCACCAGCAGCCACGACAAGACCACCTTTTGGCGCCGGGAGACGTGCCGGGAGATCATGCGACCGCTCCAGCCCGCACCAGCTGGTTCTCGAGTCCGGCCAGGGTGACGCCGCCGGTGAACTTGGACACCACCCGTCCAAGGGGGTCCACCAGATAGGTCTCTGGCACCGCGGTCACTCCGAAGTCGATGGAAATCCGACCGGTGTTGGTGGTCACCACCGGCCAGTCGCCACCCCGCTGGGCAAAGAACTGGGCGATCACCTCCACCTCGTCTTGGAAGACCACGCTCACCAGCCGGATATTTGGATCGCCGCGGTAGCGGTCGTGAAAGGCCACCAACTCGGGGTGCTCCACCACGCACTGCACGCACCAGGTGGAGAAGAAGTTGACCACCACCCATCGGCCTCGCTGCGCGGCCATGTCGAATCTGCCCCCGTCCAGGGTCTCCCCGGCGAACTCTGGGGCGAAGTCGGGCACCGGCGGCCCCCTTCGGTCGCGCTCAGACACCGCCAACACCACAACGAGGGCCACAGCCAGCACCCCGACGGCCAGCACCACCCACCGAACCGTCCGCAGCCGCGGCGGCTGATCCGGCTGATCGGGTTCGACCGGCTGATCGGGTTCGACCGGCTGATCGGGTTCGACCGGCTGATCGGGTTCGACCGGCTGATCGGGTTCGACCGGCTGAT
>JAPYOG010000015.1:1153-2696 GCA_028278785.1 Candidatus Poriferisocius anaerobius
GCTGATCGGGTTCGACCGGCTGATCGGGTTCGACCGGCTGATCGGGTTCGACCGGCTGATCGGGTTCGACCGGCTGATCGGGTTCGACCGGCTGATCGGCGGGCGGCGCCTGCTCAGGCAACCGGCACTCCCCCGTCTCGCAGGGGGCCGCCTCGCAGGGGCACTCCCGGAACCGGCACTCCCCCGCCTCGCAGGGGCACTCCTGGAACCGGCGCCGACACCGGCTGGGTGGGCGAGCGGCGGCGGCCGGGGAACGCCGAGAACACCGCTCCCAACAGCATGATCCCCCCGCCGATCCACAGCCACAGGGTCAGCGGCTGCACGGTCACCCGCAACCCTGCCGGGCCTCCCGGGCCGTCGGGCAGGTCCAGCACCGCTACTTGGATGTCGCGTACCGGCGAAGACTTGGTTCCAGGCGTGCGGACCACGCCGCCGTTGGCAAACCGGCTCACCCCCGGCCGGACCACCGAGCCGTCCACCAGCACCACCGCCTCAACCTCTGCCTTGTTGTCGAACACCTGCTCCCGGGTGCCCACGAAGACGATCTCATGGCCGCTGACGTAGGCCGTCTCGCCCGGTGCAACGGTCAGCTCGCTCTGGTGCAGGTAGCTGTTGCTGGCGGCCAACGCCACCGCCACCACCACCACGCCGATATGCACCACCATGCCGCCGTTGGCCCGTCCCACCAGGCCTCGCCATCCCTGGCGCCGGGCGGCCAGCACCAGTTGGCGCACCGCCGCTCCCCCCGCGAACCCGGCCAGGCCGAAGGCCAGCAGCGGGGCCAGCCCCCTCGCCCCAACCAGCAGGGCGACCAACAACCCGGCCGCCGCAACCCATCCCGGCCACATAAGGCGCTCCGACAGCCGCTCGACGGTGGTCTTGCGCCACGGCAGCACCGGGGCCACCGCCATCAGGAACAGAAGCAGCAACCCGACGGGCATGGTCATCCGGTCGAAGAACGGGGTGCCCACGCTGATCCGATCGCCGTTGACGGCCTCCACGATCAGCGGGAACACCGTGCCCAGCAGCACCACGAAGGCGAACACCCCGAACAGCAGGTTGTTGCCCAAAAACGAGGCCTCCCGAGACATTGCCGAGTCGATCTGCCCCGGCGAGCGCAACCGGTCGCCCCGCCAGGCGATCAGCCCCACCGTGACCACCACCACGATGGCGAAGAACACCAAAAGCGCGGGTCCCACCGCGTCGGCCGAGAAGGCATGCACCGAGTCCACCAGTCCCGAGCGGGTCAAGAAGGTGCCCAGAATGGTCAGCGCGAACGTGGCGCACACCAGCGACAGGTTCCACACCCGCAGCATCCCCCGGCGCTCCTGCACCATCACCGAGTGCAGGTAGGCGGTGCCGGTGAGCCACGGCAGAAGCGAGGCGTTCTCCACCGGGTCCCAGCCCCAGTAGCCGCCCCAGCCCAGAACGTCCCAGGACCACCACGCCCCCAGGATGATCCCCGCTGTGAGAAAGGCCCAGGCGAACAGGGTCCAGCGCCGGGTCTCCACCAGCCACCCCTCCCCCAGCCTCCCGGTGGCCA
>JAPYOG010000150.1 GCA_028278785.1 Candidatus Poriferisocius anaerobius
TTTTCGCCGTATCCGGGGATCGAGCACCGAATAGAGCAAGTCCACCACCGTGGTGACGGTGACGAACACGGCGGCAATGAGCGCCACCAGGGTCTGGACCAGCAAGAACTCCCGGGCGGCCACCCAGGACACCAGCAGCGACCCGACCCCGTCGAGGTCGAACATGAACTCCACCACGATGGCGCCGTTCACCGCTTGGGCGGCCTGGATGCCGAAGATCGTCAAAAGCGTGAAGCTTGAGGGGCGCAGCACATGGCGCAGCAGCACATGGCGCACCGGCAGGCCCTTGGCCCGAGCGGTGCCCACGAAGTCCTCCTGCAAGGTGCCGATCACATCAGTGCGAAGCAGCCGCATATAAACGGGGAACAGCCCGGCGGCCAGGGTGACCGCGGGAAGGAACATCACCTTGAAATGAGCTGCCAGCCCCGCTGAGATCGGCTGGTAGCCGCTCAGGTCGAACCAGTCCAACTTCACCGCGAACAAAAGGATCAGCACCAGGCCGACCACAAAGACCGGCGAGGACAACAGGGCAAACGCCCCCCCGCTGATGACTTTGTCGCCCACGCTGTCCTGCTTGAAGCCCGCCCACAAGCCCAGGGGGATGGCCGCCCCCAAAGCCAGAACCTGGGAATAGGCCAACAGCAACAGGGTGCGGGGCAGCGAGTTGGCAAGCGCCTCGCCGAAGGAGCGTCCGGTGAGGTAGGACTTGCCGAAGTCGCCGGTGAGCACGTCGCCGCCCCACTTGGCCCACTGGGCGATCACGGGTTCGTCCAGGTTGCGATCCTGCTCGCACTCGGCAATCTGCTCCAAGGTGGCGCCAGCGCCGAACGCGGCCACACAGGGGTTGCCGGGCAGCAGGTTCAGCATCCAATAGAAGAGCAGCGTCACCGCCAGCACGACCACCACAAGCTGGGCCAATCGCAACCCCAAGAACCTGAGCATCGGCTCTTCTTCCCCCTGCTGCTGGAAGCGCCCCTGCCCAGACCGGCTCTGCTGCTACTGCTCGATCCAGGCCTCGGTCAAAAAGACTCTCCCGCTGAAGATCTTCAAATGCTCGGCGCCGTCGTCCAGGGTGAGGTTGTCCACGCCGTGAACGCGGTCGTGGGTGGCGAACAGCCAATTGGAGTCGTAGAACCAGATGTGGTGGACGCTCTCGCCGAATGCCCGGTTGACGTCCTCGGCCAGCTCGCGCAACCGGTCGCGGTCGGTGGTGGTGAGGGCCTCGTCCAGCGCGGCGTCGATCTTCGGGTTGTCGATGCGGCCGAAGTTCAACGCGATGCCCTGGCCGAACTTGCTGTGCCACCAAACCCGCTCGGTAGACAGGTCGTAGCCCTCGTGCTGGCGCCAGATAAAGGCGGAGAAGTTGCCGAACACCGCGTTGGTGATCAGCTCGGCCTGGTCTACCTGGGTGATGTTCACGTCGAGCCCGCAGTCGCCCCACATAAAGGCGATCTGCTCGGTGTTGAGGAGGTTGTCTGAGTCCTGGGTGGTGCCGAGGTCCAAATCGGTCACTCCCAAGCGGGCAATGGCGGCGCGGCCCGCCTCGGGGTCGTAGTCCGGGAAGCCGGTGTCGGCCAGATATCCGGGAGTCCTCGGCGAGAACGGGCCGGTGGCCGGCGCCTGCCCGTCCCAGCGGAGGTCGCTGCTCGCCTCGCGGTCGGTACACTGGGCCAGCGCCCGGCGGAACTCCTCGTTGTCCAGCGGCGGCTTGGCGTTGTTCAACAGCAAAAAGGAGGTCTCGGAGTATCGATCCTCCTGCCAGTACGTCTTGAACTGCTCGTTGTAGTCGTCGATCCTGTCTCCGGTGTTCACGCTGCTGGCGTCGAGGTCGCCGGAGCGCAGAGCCGCGAACCGGCCATCGCTGTCGGGGATGGGCCGGAACTCAAGGGCATCCAGATAGGGAAGCTGGCGGCCCTCGGCGTCGGTGCGCCAGTAGTCGGGGTTGCGCTCCATCCGGGTGACCTCACCGGAAATCCACTCTTGCAGGATGAACGGACCGGTGCCGATGGGATTGCGGGCAGCCCCCTGCGGTCCCATGTCGTGCATCGACGGCGCCCCGAGGTAGCCCAGATGGCTGCCCAAAAAGGCGGGGAGGGATGCATAGGGCCTCCCCAGCACCAGCTTCACAGACAGATCGCCCGCAATCTCTATTGCCTGGATATCCCAGTCGCTGATCAACACGCCGGTCAGCGTGCCCTTGACCTGCTCCTCGAAATGGCGCTTGAGCGCAGCCGAGTCGGCCGGAGTGCCGTCGTGGAAGTTGATTCCCGGGCGAAGCGTCAGGGTCCATTCGGTGAAATCGTCGTTGGAGCTGAAGCTCTCCAGCAGGTTGGGGATCATCTCGCCGTCGGCGCCCTCGATGGTCAGCGTGTCGTACAGGGCCCGGAAAAGGATGTGGCCCGACACCGCGGCCTGGGCGTTGACCGGGTTCAAGCCGTTGGCGGTCTCGGCTTCCAGCCCCACCACCAGAGTGCCCCCGTACTGGGGTTCCATAGCGGCTTCGGGCGCATCGGCGGCCGCAGACTCGGCGCCCGAGGCGTCCTCAGGCGCCCCCTCGCCCTGGCCGCTGTCGGGGTCTGCGCCGGGTTGGGCCCCGTCCCCGCCTTCGCCGCCGGCAGCAGGAGCGCCATCGCCGCCGGCAGACGACGACGTCCCGGCAACAGCGGTGGCTTCAGCAGCCCCGTCGGCGCCGCCGTCTCCGCCTCCGCAGGCCGAGGCCACCAGCGCCGCTGCCAGCAGCAGGGCAAGCCAGCGCCAGTGCGCTGCCTTCAAGCTCTCCTTGAGTCCGAACACGCCAAAACCCCCAATGTGGATCGGTAGATCGTTGCGACCAAGTTACCCTAGGAGGCGCGGGAAAGCGCGCTAGCTGTGGTCCAGCCAAGCCTCCGCCAAGAACACCCGGCCGAGGAAGACCTCGGGATGCTCACTGCAACCGATGCACGAACGGCCAGGTCAATGGAGTTCGAGGCCGAGTTGCTCGAATATCTCTGTCCGGCGCTGCTCGTAGGTCTCTTCGTCTATGCCGCCAGACTGGAACTTCTCGCTCAGCAAGCGGAAATCCTCGTACAGTTCGGCTTCAGAGCGTCCATTGGACGGAGCGTCTTCAGCCCCGAACGGGTCGTCAAGCTTGCCGTGGCGACGGGCCTGCTTGGCCGCAGCCCGCTCCCGCTTGTTCTTCTCCCGCTGTCGCTTCTGAAAGCTCTCTGATCCTCGACCCATGGCAATCCCTAGCCAGACGTTGTTATCGCAGAAATGCCAGTGTACGCCCTCCGCTGGTCTTTCTGACACATTGCCACCCCGCTGCCGGGCAAACTCCGCCCCGGCGAGCGGGCATTGGCCGTACGATGGCAACCCCAGACCGAGGCGGGAGAGACAGGAGAGACAGGAGAGAGGCCCTGGACCGCAAATTCGCTTCTGCGACGCTGAAGAGCCTGGGGCTCGCCCCCGATTCCCGACTGCTGGCGGTGTGCGCCGGCATCGAGGACTGGGATTTGCTGACTTCCCTGGGGTTCACCGATGTGGTGGTGTCGAATCTAGACGAGGCGTTCGCCCCGCTGGTTCCCGACGGGGCGTGGTCGTATCAAGACGCTCAGTCGCTGGCTTTTGAGGACCGCTCGTTCGACTGGGTGTTCGTCTCTGAGGGCTTGCACCACTGCCGCTCCCCCCACCGGGCGCTGGTGGAGATGTACCGGGTGTGCCGGGAGGGGATCGTGGCCATCGAGGCCCGCGACAGCGCGCTGATGCGGCTGGCCGTCCGGGTGGGGATGGCCGACGCCTACGAGCTGGCCGCGGTCACCCACCAGGGCTTCTGTTCCGGCGGGCTGGACAACACCAGCGTGCCCAACCACGTATACCGCTGGACCGAGGCCGAGGTGGTCAAGACCTTGCGGTCCTACGACCCCACCGGCGAGCCCCGCCTAGAGTTCCGATACGGCCTCCGCCTTCCCACCGCCGAAGCCACCGGCCAGCGTCGGCGCCTGGCCGGCCGGCTGGCCAAGCCCGCCCTCGCCGCGCTCTGCGCCGTGTTCAAGCGCCAGTCCAACCAGCTAGCCATAATCGCCCGCCGCCCAACCGAGCTCTACCCGTGGCTCCACCGAACAGCGGGCGAAGTGCGTTTCAACCCCGACTACCAGATCTAAACTGTAGTGCCCATAGAGGTTGTTGGCGCGGTTGGCGGGTGTGCTGCCGATGGCAGTGTGGTGGCGGTGGAGATTGTAATTGTGCATCCAGGTTTAGAAGCGTCGGCGGCGGTCGGGTTCTGTCGGCAATGGCAGCAGGTGGCCCCGTTGGAGGAGCTGCTCCTTTAGCTCTTCAGGCCCAACAGCCTGGACTGGCCATTGCTCTTGGCCGCTCCTGAGGCGGAAAATCCCCAACGCTGACTGCTCCCACCCGTTGACCTGGTCGCGAAGCCAATCCAGCGGAGATGCCATGTCAAGCCATAGCCTTCGCTCGGGGATCCAGGCCCCGGCTCCTGGGACGAGCGCCGGCTTTGGAGGTGTCCGCTGTTGCCTCGGCTACCCGGCGTGCCAGCAGCGGGGGAACGGCGTTGCCGAGTTGGGACTGCACAGAGGCGCGCCTGCCGGCAAAGGCGAAGTCATCTGGAAACGTGAAGAGGCGGCGGAGCTCCGGGACTCTCAGACGGCGGTTCTCCCAGTGGAATGGCCCGACATTGGGCCCCGGCTGGGCTTGGATGGTCGGCGAGGGGTGCAACGGGTCCAGTTTGAGCAGGAACGACCAATAGCGTGACCGCCACTCGAACACCGGGTCGGGATGGCCGCGTCGAGCAGTGAAATGCAAATAGTTGTCACCCGGCGGAATCCCAGGAAGCAGATGCCCCCACTTGCCCCGAACTACCTCGCTCGGCTCAGGATCAGCAAACAAGCCCGCCAGCGCCTCACCCGCGGTGACATGGGGCAGACGCCCGCCACCGGTACTGCGCCGCTCCCACTGCCCGTGGTGGCTCGGAAGCGGCAGATCGGGCACCGGTTGGGAATCTTGGCAACCGACTACGAACAGCCGAGGCCGCAACTGCGGCACGCCGTAATCGGCCGCATTGAGCACTTTCCAGCGGTGGCTGTATCCGGCAGCTTCGATTTCTTCAAGCAGCCGGGCAAAGGCCGGACGACTGGCTTTGTTGCGAAACGTGAGAGCGTAGACGTTCTCGAGGATGAACCAGCGGGGCCGGGCCTCAGCCAGCACCCGGGTATAGGCCTGGAGCAAGCTCGCTGCCGGTCATACCAACCGGATGCGACACATGGCTGGCCCCGAGCCCCCATTCGGGAGTCTGCGGGTCTCTCAGCGGCCCAGCTGTAGTGCCCATAGAGGTTGTGTACGCGTGAGGCGGGTGTGCTGTTGACGGCGGTGTGGTGGCGGTGGAGATTGTAATTGTGGGTTCTGGCCCGTTTGCTTGCTCAGGCCCGCGGAAAGGCGAAAAAAACGATGGCCACATAGTGGACCGCAACCGCGGCCACAACCAGCAGATGGAACAGTTCGTGGTAGCCGAACCAGCGCGGCCACGGATCGGGGCGTCGGACGGCATAGATGAGCGCGCCCAGCGTGTACAGGCCACCGCCGATGAACAGAAGCGTGGACCCGGCAACCCCCATGCCGCGCCAGAGATCTCCTATGACCAGCAGCGCGGCCCATCCCACCACCGGATAAGGCGCAATCAACACCCACCGAGGGGCGTTGAGCCATGCCGTCCGCCCGACCACACCGAGCGCGGCGCCGGACCACACCGCGCTCAGCACGAGCCGCGCCGAGCCGGGTTCCAGCGCAAAAAAGCCGATCGGGGTATAGGTGGCCGCAATGAACACGAAGATCATGGAATGGTCGAGACGGCGGATCACCGCTTCGACCCCAGGGGGCCAGTCGAAGCGGTGATAGACCGCGCTCACCCCGAAGACGCCCACGACAGCAATGACATACACCGACACAACAGCCCGATCGGCGCCGCCGGGTCCCAAAGCAATGACAACGGGCGCGAGGGCGATGGCAGCCAGGGTCGCCACAGCGTGGAACCAGCCCCGGAGTACCGGCTTGCGAAAAACGAGGGGGCCAGCGACCGTCAGGTGGCTCACCCTACTCGGTCAGCACCCCAAAGCACCCTCGGCCACACCCAGCTCGCAGGCCACACGGGCCACCGGCCAGCCAGTCTCACACACGACCCGAACAGAAGGGGCCCTTTGGCACCTGTGTCGAAGCCGAAAGGGCGGCAACGGCTGCCTTTGGGCTAGCGGCGCTTCGAGCGGATTATGGCCTGCCTGTTGAGCATGGTGGGGATCCTGTGTCTCGGGCCTCTGCCCGTCGCCGGAAGTCACCTCCCCACCACGGATGCCAGCAACCCGGTGGAAATGCTAAACTGCGCCAATGACCCGCCACTACAAAGCACGATAACCGGGGATTATCGCGGGTCACGGAGAGCGTCGTTGTCTCAAGAGCACCTGATCAAGCAATCTTGGCCTGAGATAGTGTCTTTGGCGATTCTCGCGGCCCTCTTCCTCACCGACTTCTTCGGGGCTTCGCGGAATCTTCCTATCGCAGCTGTGCCTGCAATGGTCTTGGCAGTATTCGGCCTGCTTATCGGCCATACCGCGCTTGTTCGGCGCGACGTCAACAACATCTTAGCGTTCACTACTCGTATCGATGAATCAGTCAAGAATTACCTGCACGTAACGAGGCTCGGAAGCGCAACACAGGCTCTCGACTACATCACTAGCCGATTGCCCAGCCTCTCAGAAGTTCGCGGAACCGTATTCAATTTTGGCGCTGAAGGTGAGATCGCTGACGACCGTCTCTACGACTCTGAGGAATATGAGGCGTTCGAATCAGCGATTCCACTTGCGACTGCTAAGGGCCTTCGCTGGAAGGACATTGGACAACATGACGTTGTCGAACGGTTTCGTCGAATATCGCGTAATGCGAAGTTCCAGGCAGAGACACGATGGCGAGATAGATACCAATATCGGCTAGTCGAGTCGCACCTGCCCCAAATGAACTTCAGCCTTCTTATATACTCTAACGGAGATAGGGAACTCTTATTCAATTGGGACTATAGATCAACCGGTCATGACCCGATCGTTCTTCTCTCTCGCGATGCTGCTATCGTCAATATGTTCGCTGTACATTTTGCGCTGCTGTGGAGTGCAGCGAGCGAAGATCACGACAATAATGCGACGAGGTCAATCTCGCAGACATAGCTGCGCGAATCAGTTGGTAGTACAGCTAGATCACACCGCCACTTGTTGAATTCACGGCGACCGTCTTCTGAGAGGTGATCGTAGATCCAGTCGAGTGTTAATTCGATATACGTCTGCTCTTCGTTCGAGAATGGCGAAAAACGCGAAAATGTCTCGAACTCCATTTGCTTATGGCGATATGGGCTAGCGCTAATTGCGACAAGAGTCCGATCTAGCGCGTAGTGGTCAAACTGCTTGCTTGCCTTGAGAGACGCTCGTAACGAGTTCTCAAATAGTGTGCGTTGACTATCTCGCATCGGGCCAATTCGGATGGTTGAGCCATCGTATTGACGAACGGCTACCGTTGCACCTGATACAACAGAGTGAAGCTGCGATAACAGGGCCTCGAACTCATCAATAAATGACCCCATATTGAATAGTAGCACTAGATCAGACGGCGGAATTCGTTCAGGCTCTAGAGTGAAATCAAATGTCAGGAAATTGACGGAACGACTCCTGCCCCTCAGACGATCGCGTGCGTACTCCATTGCAGAAGTATCAACATCAACTCCGATGAACTCGCAATTTTTATGCACAACCGTGTCCAGGGTAGATAGCCAATCACCAGCGCCACAGCCTAGGTCTACGATCCGTTTGGGCGCGAGACCAGCCAAGCGTTGCGCGAACGCAGTTCGCTCCCTGATCTTTGCCTGATGGTGCACAGCGAGCCAGTGCGGATCGCTTAGGGGCTTACCAATCTTGTTCCGCCAAGCCGGATCAGCGCGCACGATAATCCCCGGTTATCGCGGGTCACGGCTGCTCGGATCGCGCATCGTGCTAGTGGGCGATGCAGAGCGGTACTGTGAGTTGCCGGCGATTTTCAGTGGTTGGGGGCCAGTGATCGGGTCAGGGTGTCGGCTTGGGCGAGGACCCGCTGGAGGGATGTGTCGGAGACACGGGTGTATTGCTCGGTTGTGGTGAGGCTGGCATGGCCGAGGAGTCGCTGGACGAAGCGTATGTCAACTCCAGCGTCGACAAGCTGTGTGGCCGCCGTGTGGCGCAGCACATGTGGGGTTATGTGCTCATCGATGCCTGCGAGACCGCGTTCTTTATGCACCCGGTTTCGGAGGGAGGCCGTGGTCATAGCGTTGCCGCGGCGGTTGAACAAGAGGCAATGGTGTTGTACGCCCAGTTCGCGTCGGGTCTCCATCTGGGCTTGAAGCAAGCCCTTAATCCAGTCGCCGCTCAGATACACCTGCCTCTCGAGAGCCCCCTTTCCCATCACCCGCGCGGACCTGGCATTCAGATCAACGTCAGCGCAGCGCAGCGAGACCGTCTCGCCGACCCTCACGCCGGTACCCAGCATGAGCGCCACCGCCACAAGAGTGTTCGCCTGATACGGCCGAGCGAAGGGCTCGGCAGGAACAGATGCCCGACTCACCTCGGCCGAGCGGCACAGCGACGCGAGCAGCGCCTTAATGGACTCGTTGCTTGCCGGTCGAGGCAGGCGCTTGGGTGGGCGGATGCGGACATCCACACCTCGCCAAGGATCATCGGCGATCGCGCCGGTTGCTTGAAGCCACTGGCAAAAGCCGCGGACCGCGCTGGCGCGTCGGCGGATTGTTGCGGCGGTCAAGCCGCTTCCACGTTGGGCGGCAACGAACCGAACCATATCTTCAGCGCTGATGCTCCCGACAGAGACATCTGGGTCGAGGTGCTTCGTCAGCACCCCGAGATCACCGCAATAGGCCCGAATCGTGTGTTCCGACATGACCCTCGCGTCCTTGATCCAGTGGAGGTACCCGCGTATTGCCTGTCCTAGTTTCATAGGACTCCCTTTCTGGTACTGGGACCGCCATCCGGTCCCACAGAAAGAGGGTGATAGCAGGATGTTGCGGA
The DNA here is from genome assembly GCA_028278785.1 of Candidatus Poriferisocius anaerobius. Lineage (GTDB taxonomy): Bacteria > Actinomycetota > Acidimicrobiia > Acidimicrobiales > Bin134 > Poriferisocius > Poriferisocius anaerobius. The sequence goes on from JAPYOG010000150.1 coordinate 9,078, forward strand.
TGAAGGGGCTGGAAAGCGCCGACGGGAAGACTCCAACCACTCCCAGAACCATCGCCGCGCTCGCGCTTGAACGCAACCTCGACCGAATGTCCAGGTTGGCTTATGGCAGCCGCCAAGCTGGCCAGATCATGCGTGGGCGGGGCTGGGAGTGTTCGCGGGTCCTTGTTCGATGAGGTCGGCGATGGCCTGCTCGGGGGCGGGGGCGAAGTGGGCGAAGTGCCAGGCGTCGACGCCGACGTTGATCTGGCGGTGCTGTCGAACTTCAAGCCTTGCTCAACCCGCTGCCCATTATTATCATTGCCAACTCCAATGATGGTCTTAGCAGTGATGGCAACGCCGGAATAGGTGTGCTCAGACATGACCCTCGCGACCTTGAACGTGAGGAGGCTTCTCCCGGTTGCCTTGGCGGTCTTGTTGGTGATCGGCGGGCTGTCGTCCATGTCCGCCGCGCAGAACTCCCAAGAGACGCTTGAGGCGTGGCAGCAGCCGGGAGTGATCGAAGAGGTGAACAGCTCGTGGGCCTGTTTGGTCGGGAGCTATCACCACACCTGCACAGAATGGGTCAACGGAGCGGGCCAAACCGTCGCCTGCGACGTGGCGGGGTGCAACCCGCTGGACGCCGGGCTTGAGTGCGGCGAGCCGTCCGCCATCAGCGTCTTGGTGGCCAACGGGACCGACGTGAGCGGAGCAGCCGGTCGCATCTCGGGCGAGTTGAATGCGGCCGACTACGTGACCCAGGCCCCGCGCAATGCCAGTCCGCAGGCGGGCTCGGCCTTCTACTACCGGACCGGGCACAGAATGGACGCCCAGTGCATCGCCCGGCTGCTGGGCGAATCCGACAAACCCCTTCAGCCGATGCCCGATCCTCCCCCCGGCGGCATCTCTCTCGAAAACCTGGGCAACGCCTCGATCCTCATCCTGATCGGACCCGACAGCCTGGCGGGGATCAACCGCGCCCAGCGCCCCGGCTTGACAGTCGGCCAGCCCGGCCTGCCCGATCCCAATAATCTTCCCTCCGATGTTGAGAACCTCGTAGCCCTTGTGTTGCGACTCTTGGATTTGCTGAGCGCAGCGTCATAGCCGCCGACAGCGGCCGTTTCGCAGATCGCCGCTCCCACTGGCCGTCGCCGAACCGGCCTAACCGGTTATCGCCAGCCGTCTTTTTGCCGCTCGAAATCTATGCCCGACCCCGAGCTGGCATCTGCGCGACCAGAGGTGTGTCTTGGATGCAGAACGGCCCCGGCAGGAAGCGTCTGGCAGACCAGGACGGGCTTGTTCGGGGGGTGGTTGTCACTGGTGGGGTGTAGGGTTACATGCATGGATTTAGGGCCTTCTAGCAGGGGCAACAGCAGTGGAGCTGCGGCCGGCGGGAATGCTGGGTGCGGGGCTGCGGTGTGCGTTCCCGCGGTGGATTTGGCGGCGCTGTCTGAGTCTGATTTGTCTCAGCGCCTCGTAGTCTTGGGCCGGGCCGCGTCGTCCGTTTCGGCCTTGAAAGCCAAGACGCTGCTGGCGCTGTCCGAGCGATCAGGCCAGGGCGCGGCCCGCCAAGCCGCCGTGGAAACCCTGGGCGCATCCAACAGCCA
>JAPYOG010000151.1 GCA_028278785.1 Candidatus Poriferisocius anaerobius
TCCGCAACCGGCGCCGACACCACCAGCGCATGCCCGACTCGAACACGGCCAAGACACCCGCTCATGCGCCCAAACCTTACCACAACCAGCCCCCTCGGGCGCCGACCCTCTAGCGTTGGGCACCATGAGCGGGTTCTGGCCGGACAAGCGAGTCCTGATCACCGGCGGCACCGGATTCCTGGGGCAGGCGGTGTGCCGGCTGCTCAACCGGCAAGAGCCCGCCGCGATAGCCGCCCCGTCCAGCGCCGACTACGACCTCCGCGACGCCGACCAAGCCCGAAGGCTGCTGGCCGACACCCAGCCCGACACGGTGATCCACCTGGCGGCCCGAGTGGGCGGCATCGGAGCCAACCAGGAGCGGCCCGCCGACCTCTACCTCGACAACCTGCTCATGGGCACCAACATCATCGAGCAGTGCCGGCTGGCGGGAACCGAACGGCTCGTAGTGGTGGGCACCATCTGCTCGTACCCCAAGCACACCGCGGTGCCGTTCTCCGAGGACTCGCTGTGGAACGGCTACCCCGAGGAGACCAACGCGCCCTACGGGGTGGCCAAGCTCGCCCACCTAGTGCAGCTCCAAGCCAACCGCAAACAACACGGCCAAAAGGGCATCTACCTCATGCCCACCAACCTGTACGGCCCCGGCGACAAGTTCCACCCGTCCGTCTCCCACGTCATCCCCGCGCTCATAAAAAAATGCGTGGACGCCGTCGAAGCGGGCCACGACAGCATCCAAGCATGGGGCACCGGCACAGCCAGCCGGGAGTTCCTCTACGTGGACGACGCCGCCCGCGGCATCCTCCTCGCCGCCGAGCGCTACCAGGGCGCCGACCCGGTGAACCTGGGAACCAACCACGAGATCGCCATCAAAGAACTGGCACACCACATCGCAGACATCACCGGCTTCACCGGGCGCATCCAATGGGACCCCTCCCGGCCCGACGGCCAACCCCGCCGAGGAGTGGACCCCAGCAGAGCCAAACAGCTATTCGGCTTCGAAGCCACCACCCCATTTGCCGACGGCCTGCGCCGAACCTGCCAATGGTACCTATCCAACCGCCAACAAGCCGAGTCCCCGCGGGTGTAGCGACGGCACACCATTGATTCTCTGATATGCTGGCATACATGAAGCGTACTACGGTGAAACTATCCGATGAGACTGATGCCCGGCTTCGCCATTAGGCACAACGGCGCGGCATCACGATTTCTGAGTTGACACGGGAGGCCGTACAGACGCATCTGGGCGCCCGGCGAACACTGGATGCCGCCGCCGGGCGGAGTGGGCGCAGCGACATCTCGGAGCGGATTGAGGAGACCCTGGCCAACGAGGTTGTGCCATCGCCCTGATCGTCGATTCTGAGGGACCCCTCCCGGCCCGACGGCCAACCCCGCCGAGAAGTGGACCCAGCAGAGCCAAACAGCTATTCGGCTTCGAAGCCACCACCCCATTTGCCGACGGCCTGCGCCGAAGCTGCCAATGGTACCTATCCAACCGCCAAAACCTCGTTCGAAGTCAGACGCAACGCAAGCACATCTCGGGCCTGGCGACCGACAGGTTGCTGGGTGCAGACGACCTTCAGGAGGCGGCTGCACGGGGGGTGTCGAGCACTGAGGCGGCGTCGGCGCCGACCAGCAGCTCCACATCCGCGCCGATGATGTCGCCCACCTGCTCCAGCCGCGGCTCGGGCGACAGATACCGGGCCAGCGTCATGGCCTCGCCCTCGGAGGCCGATGTGTGGCGCACCACGGATCGGCCCAGGTCGAACCGGTCGGCGTTGCCCCGCTCCACCACCGAGAAACCGGCCCGCTCCAAGTCCGACTCCAACTCGGCAACCGTGCCCGAGGCCGCGGCGTTCAGCACCCGCACCCGCACCCCCGCCAGGCTCCCGGCCCTGAACAGCTCCAGCACCGACCGCAGCTCTTCGCCGCCCTCCACCAGCACCAGCACCTGCTTGCCGTCGATGGTTGCATCCCTCACCGGCAGCTTGTAGCGCTCGATCCGGTCGACCTCGAACGACCGGAATTCGTCGCCCAACTCCACAAGCTGGCCCACAGTGATCAGGTCGTCCAGCGTGATGCTGGGATTCTCACCGCCGAGCAGATGATCGGCCACCCGCCGCAGGGTGAGGGGATTGCGGATTCCCCTCTCCACCGCGCGCTTCAAGGCGGCCACCATGAACTCCTGCTGGCGCTGGTTGCGCTCCAAGTCGTTCCACACCCCCAGGCGCACCCAGTCGCCGTCGTCGGCCGGGTCGCCTCCCGCGGCCAGGGTCAGGGGACGGCGGGTCCGCACATAGGCCAGCGCGGTGTCGGGATCGAGGGTCACCACCCCGGCCTCTTCGATGCGCAGGCCCAGCGTGTCGTCGCGAATGGGCTGGGCGATCTCCACGGGCACCCCGTCCACCGCCTCCACCACCCGCAAGAACCCGGCGAAGTTGATCTCCGCGTAGTGGTGGATCGGCACGCCCAAGTACTCCGAGACGGTCTCGATCAGCACAGCCGGCCCGCCGATCCCCCGAGCGGCGTTCACCCGCTCGCTTCTGGCCTTGCCGGCTATGGGCACCCACAGGTCCCGCGGGATCGACAGCATGGCCACCCGGTCGGCCTCGGGGTCGATCCGCACCAGGATCACCGAGTCGGTCAACAGCGTGTTGACATCGCGGCCTATGTGAACGGGGCTGTCGGGGTCGACGCCAACAGCGCTGTCGATCCCCACCAGAAGGAAGTTCTCGGCCCCGGCGCCGCCGGACTGCTGCCCGGGGCGCGCCGAGGTCCCCGGCAGATCCAGCGAGAGCCCCACCGACACCCGGGGAATTTGGCCGACCTGGGACTTCAGCACGCCCAACCCGGCCGCCCCACCCGCCGCCGCGGCGAACACGACCAGCCCGGCCAGCACCACCAGCCGCTGCCCCCAAGTCCTCCTGCGCTCCCTGCTCCTGCGCTCTCCGCGCCTTCGCCTCATCGCCCGCCAGTGTAATAGCAAGCACTCCGTGGAGGTCGGCTCGGTCGACTATCTCAGGGGGGGGCTTGCATCTGCTGTTGGGCTCCTAGACGACCTCAATGCCCAAGTCGATCACATCAAGGTCACTGAACGACTCGTCCGAACCGCGGGCGCCTTGGCCGAAGAGCAGCATCTGCGCGGCTACGACGCCGTTCACTTGGCCGCAGCGCAGGCAGTTGCCGACGCTAACACAATCTTCGCCAGCGGCGACCAGCAACTCATCGCCGCCGCTTCCCAACTTGGACTCATCGTGGCGCCAAGGCAATAGCGGGGGCTATCGCCTGATGGAATGCCTTCCTGACTGCGGCGCGGGATCTCCACCGATCTACCTCCAACAACCCGGCAACCCGCCCACACCAACCCCCTACTGCTCTGCTAGACAAAGAATCCTTTTAGACAAAGAACAAGAAGAAGCAGCCCAACTACACTGCGCTCGATGGAGATGGCGGCTGTTGCCGTGGTGGGGCATCGCCTGTGTTCCAGGCTGTCCGACGTCACCGGCGATTTGAGCGCCTTGGAGTCCAAGGGCTTCTGGGCGGTTGCAATCGACTTCCGCGGCAAAGCGGTGTGCGCCCGATTCGACAAGGTACGCCCGGCGCGGCCCTGGCGGGGGCGGCCCTGGAAAGGGCTCCCCGCCGACACTTGGACCAGCTCGCTGGACCGCCGCGGCTTCACCGACGGGGTGTCGGCCATCCGGGAGATGATCGCCGCCGGCGATGTCTACCAGGTGAACCTCACCCGCCGGCTGAGCGCTCCCCTGATCGACCCCGACACCGACATCGCCGCTTTGGGGGCGGCCCTGGCCGAGGGCAACCCCGCCCCCTACGCCGCGGTGCTGCGACTGCCCGACCACGGGGTTCACATCGCCTCCGCCTCCCCCGAGCGATTCCTGGAGCGCAAAGGCCGCTGGGTGGAGTCGTCGCCCATCAAGGGCACCGCTGCCGACCCGTCGGGGCTCACCCCCAAAGACCAGGCGGAGAACCTCATGATCGCGGATCTGGTGCGGAACGATCTGGGCCGGGTATGCGACTACGGCACCGTGAGCGTGCCCGCCCTGTTCTCCCTGGAGCACCATCCCGGCCTGGTCCATTTGGTGAGCACCGTGCGGGGGCGGCTGGCCACGGGCCGCGGCTGGCCGGAGCTGATCGGCGCCGCCTTCCCCCCCGGCTCGGTCACCGGCGCCCCCAAGCTGGCCGCGCTCGACGCCATCGCGGCGCTCGAGCCCCAGCCCCGGGGGGCGTACTGCGGTGCGGTGGGCTGGGTGGACGCCGACCGGCAGCAGGGCGACCTCAACGTGGCCATCCGCACGCTGTGGATCGAAGACGGCCATCTCCACCTCGGCACCGGCGGCGGCATCACCTACGACAGCGACCCGGAAGACGAATGGCAGGAAACCGAGCTGAAGGCCAGACGACTCCTGGCCGTCGCCACCGGGGAGCACATTGCGCCATGACCGCGTCTGAGGGCCGCATCGTTTGGATCAACGGGGAGCTGGTGTCGGAGCACGAGGCCCGGATATCCCCGTTCGACCACGGCTGGCTGGTGGGCGACGCCGTGTTCGAAACCCTGGCAATCGTGCGAAAGACGCCCTTCGCCGCCCGCCGCCACTTGGAGCGGCTGGCGTTTTCGGCCCACCACCTGGGCATCGCCCTGCCTGACGCCGATGTGCTGCGCGAGGCCATGATCGCGGTGGCCGCCGCCAACGGCCTCGAAGCGGGGCGCCTGCGGGTCACCGTGAGCAGCGGCACTGGCCCGCTCGGCAGCAACCGGGGCCGAAGCAAGCCCACGGCCACCGTGGCCGCCACCCCCCAAACCCCCTGGCCCGACACCGCCGCGTTGGCCACCGTGGATTGGACGATCAACGAGGGAGGCCCCCTCGCCGGCCTCAAGACCGTGTCCTACGGCGACAACGTGCGAGCCCTGGCCCGGGCCAATGCCGCGGGGGCAGGCGAGGCCATCTTCGCCAACACCCGGGG
>JAPYOG010000152.1 GCA_028278785.1 Candidatus Poriferisocius anaerobius
CCGCGACAAGCACTGCATCGGCTGCGGCAAATCCGCCGTATGGTGCGAAGATACCACTAGAGGCGGGAGCGGGCAGTTCGCAGGCGGCGGAGGACCTCTTGTCGGGCCAGGTGCTGGACCATGGGCTCGAACAGCGGAGGCCCCACAGTGCGTCCAGTGACGGCCACCCGGACGGGGGCCTGGGCCTTGGAGCGGTTGAGGCCAAGGGCCCCGCCTGCGGCGAACACGGCCTCCTTGACAGCGTTGGGCGCCCAGGGGCAGCCGGCCAGCGCCGCTATGGCGGCGTCGAGCATCTCAGCGGAGGCCTTGCCACGCACCACTGCCTCCCATGAAGCCTCGTCGATGGGAGGGTCGGGGCAGAACAGCCAGTCCACCTGGGGCACGATGCCGTCGAGGGTGCGCAGCTTCTCGCGAACCAGCGGGATCATCTGCTCGGCCACTTCGGGGCGATAGCGCTCGGAGGGCCAGGGCGCCTCGGCGGATTCCAGATAGGGGGCCAGCGCGTCCAGCAAATCCCCGGGGCTGAGCGCTCGGATGTACACACCGTTGAAATGCTCCAGCTTGGCCAGATCGAAGAAGGCGCCCGCCTTGTTCACGTCCTCCAAGCGGAACTGCTCGATGATCTCGGCCATGGGCCGGATCTCCACCCCATCCCGTGGCCCCCAGCCCAGAAGGGCCAGGTAGTTGGCCATGGCCGGGGCCAGGAAACCCCGCCGGCGGTAGCTCTCCAGCGACACGTCGTCGCGGCGTTTGGACAGCTTCTTGCGCTGCTCGTTCACCAACAGCGGCAGATGGGCATAGACCGGCGGGGTCGCCCCCAGCGCCTCGGCCACCAGCACGGCACGCGGCGTGCTGGACAGCAGGTCCTCGCCCCTGATCGCGTGGGTGATACCCATGTCGGCGTCGTCCACCGCGTTGGCCAGCACGAACGTGGGCGACCCGTCGGAGCGCCAAATCACGAAATCGCCGAGTTGGGCGTGGTCCACGGCCACCTCTCCCCGAATCACGTCGTCGATCACCGTGGTTCCCTCAGGAGTCCTGAACCGCACCGCCCGGCCAGCGGTCATCTCGGTTCCGGCCAGCTCGTTGTCGTCGGCGTCGCACAGGAACGCTCGTCCGTCATCCAGCAGCTGCTGCACCGCCTCCCGGTGGCACCCCCGGCGCTGCGACTGGTAGTGCGGACCCTCGTCGTAGTCGATGCCCAGCCACTCCAGATATTCGAATATGGCGTCGGTCAGCTCGGGGCGATTGCGGCTGTCGTCGGTGTCCTCTATCCGCAGCACCATGGCGCCGCCTGTGGATCGGGCATACAGCCAGTTGAACAGAGCCGTCCTAGCCGAGCCGACATGCAGGTAGCCGGTGGGTGACGGCGCGAACCGCACTCTCGGACAGTCAGGTGGGCTCACTCGTGGCCGTGGAGCAGCCCGAAGACCAGGCTGTCCACCAAAGCCTGCCAGCTTGCTTCCACGATGTTGCTGGACACGCCGATGGTGGTCCAAACCCGGTCGCCGTTGGTGGAGTCGATGATCACCCGGGTCACCGCTGCGGTGCCCGCCGCAGTGTCGAGCACCCGCACCTTGTAATCGATCAGGGAGATCGACCGGAAAGCCGGATAGCGCTCGGCCAGCGCCAGCATCAGCGCGGCGTGCAGGGCGTTAACCGGCCCGTTGCCCTCGCCGGTTGCCACCACGCGCTCGCCCCCCGCATGGAGTTTCACGGTGGCCTCGGTGTCCACCTCCACAGCAACCTCGTTCCAAGCCCGAGCCCCGGTGCCGGAGCGATGCTCGGTGGACACTCGGAACGACTCCAGTTCGAAATACGGCTGCACCCACCCCGACGCGGCCCGCATCAACAGCTCCAAAGAGGCGTCGGCCACCTCGAAGTGATAGCCCGCGTGCTCCAGCTTCTTGAGGGTCTCCACGATCTCGCCCACCGCCTGGGCGTCTAGCTCCAGGCCCAGCTCTTCAGCTTTGAGCTCCACCGTGGAGCGCCCGGCCATTTCCGACACCACGAAACGGGTGCCGTTGCCCACCGACGCCGGGTCGATGTGCTCATAGGCGTCGGGACGGCGGGCGATGGCGCTGGCGTGGAGGCCGGCCTTGTGGGCGAACGCCGACGAGCCCACATAGGGCTGCTGGGGGTCGGGGGTGAAGTTCACCACCTCGGCCACATAGTGCGAAACGGCGGTGAGCCGGCCCAGCCGGTCGGGGGGAACGGTCTGCACTCCCATCTTCAGGCTGAGGTTGGCGATTATGGGCACCAGATTGCAGTTGCCGGTGCGCTCGCCGTACCCGTTGACGGTGCCCTGCACCTGGGTGGCCCCGGCCCGCACCCCGGCCAGGGCGTTGGCAACCCCGCACCCGGTGTCGTTGTGGAGATGGACCCCCACCGGGGTGTCCAAGTAGCCGACCACTGCTCCCACCACGTCCTCCACCCGGGTCGGCAGCGACCCGCCGTTGGTGTCGCACAGCACCAGCCGGTCTGCCCCGGCTTCTGCGGCCGCTTCCAGCACCGCCAAGCTGTACTCGGGATTGTCCTGGTAGCCGTCGAAGAAATGCTCGGCGTCGAAGAACACCCTCATGCCGCTGGCCTTCAAAAACCGCACCGAGTCGGCCACCATGGCCACACCCTCGTCCAAGGTGGTCCGCAGAGCCTCGAGAACGTGGTAGTCCCAGCATTTCCCCACGATGCAGGCCACCTCGGTGCCGGAGGCCACCAGGTTGGACAAGGTGAGGTCCTCGTCGGTCCGCCCCCTGACCCGGCGGGTGGCCCCGAAGGCCACGAGCGTGCTCGTCTCCAAGGCCAGCTCTTCGCGGGCCCGGGCGAAGAACTCGTCGTCTTTCGGGTTCGAGCCGGGCCATCCGCCCTCTATGTAGTGGACGCCGAGGCAGTCGAGCTGGCGGGCGACGCGGAGCTTGTCCTCCACCGTGAGGGACATCCCCTCGAGCTGGCTCCCGTCTCGAAGGGTGGTGTCGTAGATCTCCACGGACGCCGGCAGGGGCCGGGGTCCGCCCCCGTCAACGGTCGACATACTCGTTCCAGTGACGGTACTGGGCTTGGCGGCCCCGCACCGCGCCCTGGAAGACCTCTTGGATCTTGCGGGTGATGGGACCGGGCTCGCCGATCTCGCGATCGTCCACCGACCGGATGGGAACGACCTCGGCCGCGGTGCCCGACAAGAACGCCTCATCGGCCAGGTACAGATCGCTGCGCAGCAGGTTGTCGGCCGCATAGGGGATGCCCAAGTCGGAGGCCATGGCGCGTATGGCGTCCTGGGTGATCCCCTCCAGCGCTCCCACCGAGGTCGGCGGGGTGAAGATGGCGCCGTCGCGCACCACGAACAGGTTCTCCCCGGTGCATTCGCTCACATAGCCCTGGGGCGACAGCAAGATGGCCTCGTCGTAACCCGCCTTCACCGCCTGCACCTTGGCAAGCTGGCTGTTGATGTAGTGGCCGCACCCCTTGGCCGCAGTGGGCATGGAGTTGGGATCGTGGCGCTGCCAGGAGCTGACCATGAGGCGCACCCCGTTCAAGACCCCCTCATCGCCCAGATAGGCGCCCCAAGGCCACACCGCGATCGCCACGTTCACCTTGCACGGAAGCGGATTGAGCCCCATCTCGCCATATCCCAGGTAGGCCAGCGGGCGGATGTAGCAGCTCGTCAATCCGTTGACCCGGACGGTCTGCTTGGTGGCGGCCACCAGCTCTTCCACCGAGTAGGGGATGTCGATCTGGAGGATCTTGGCGCTGGCGAACAGCCGGCGGATGTGGGGGGTGAGCCGGAACACCGCGGTGCCCTCGTCGGTCTCGTAGGCCCGGATGCCCTCGAAAACCCCGTTGCCGTAGTGGAGCGTGTGGGTGAGCACATGCACCGTGGCATCCGCCCAGTCCACCAGCTTGCCGTCCATCCACACCTTCTCGGTGGTCTCGATTGGCATCTCGCTCAGCTCCTTTCCGCGGTCGGTGCTTCTATATTCGCCGGGTCACACCCGCTCGGCGATGGCATCGCCGATCTCGGTGGTGGTCCCGTCTTGAGTTTTCGGATCGGCGCAGGCAGCCCGAATCCGGTCTGCTGCGGCAGTTTCGCCCAGAAATTCGACCATCATCGCGGCCGACAAGATCGCGGCGGTGGGGTTGGCCCGGCCTGTCCCCACAATATCGGGTGCCGAGCCGTGTACGGGCTCGAACATCGACGGCCCGGTGCGATCGGGGTTGAGGTTGGCCGAGGCGGCCAGCCCTATGCCGCCGGAAACGGCCCCGCCCAGATCGGTGAGGATGTCGCCGAACAGGTTGTCGGTGACGATCACGTCGTAGCCTCCGGGGTCCTCGACGAAGTAGATACAGGCTGCGTCAACATGGTTGTAGGCGGTGGACACCTCGGGGTATTCCTCGGCCACCTCGTTGAACGTCCGCTCCCAAAGGTCGCCGGCGAAGGTCAGCACGTTGGTCTTGTGTACCAGGGTGAGGTGGCGTCCCAGACGGCTGCGAGCCAACTCGAAGGCATAGCGCACGCAGCGCTCCACCCCGAAGCGGGTGTTGACCGAACCCTGCGTGGCAACCTCTGCGGGGGTGTGCCGCCGCAGAAACCCGCCCTCGCCGGCGTAAGCGCCCTCGGTGTTCTCCCGGATGACCTCGAGCTCGAAGGCGCCGTCGGGGCGGCGGAACGGGCGGCGGTTCACATAGAGGTCGAGCTCGAAGCGCATCCGCAGCAGCAGCCCCCGCTCGATGATGCCGGGGGGGACGTCGGGGGCGCCCACCGCCCCCATGTACAGGGCGTCCAATCCCCGCCACTCCTCCACGACCTCATCGGGCAGCACGGTGCCGTCCCTCAGATAGCGGGCGCCCCCCAGATCGTAGGGTACCGCGTCGAGCTCCACACCGGCCGCGTTGAGAACCTTCAGGCCTTCGGCGACGACCTCGGGGCCGATCCCGTCGCCGCCGATGATTCCAATAACGTGGGCCATGGCCCATCAGGATACGAATACCGCTCACCCCGAAGCGAACACTAAAATAAAGCGCTATGCCAGAAGTCCAAGAGCTGTCGCAGGCTGCCCACGATCGCCTTAGCTCTGAGTACGAGCAGCTCACCACGGTGGGACGGGTGGACATCGCCCGCAAGATCGAAGCGGCCCGCGAGCTGGGCGACCTGAGCGAGAACGGCGACTACCACGCGGCCAAAGACGAACAGGGCAAGATGGAGACCCGAATCGCCCAAATCGGCGCCGTGCTGAGGAACTGCCGAATCGTGGAGGCGGGCGACACCGACACCGTTTCGGTGGGGTCGGTGGTCACCGTGGCCTACGACGGCGACCCCGATGACGTTGAGACCTACCTTGTCGGGTCGATCGAGGAGCGCCGCGACGGCCTCGACGTTATCTCCCCCGCTTCCCCTATGGGATTGGCCATCATCGGCGCCGGGGTGGGCGACACCTTGTCGTATGAGAGCCCCGCGGGCGGGCTGCTCACCGTGCAGGTCGTGTCTGTTGGACAGTAGCGCTGCATTTGCCGCCAGCGCCGCCCTTGTCCCGCCGACAGCTCGGGCGGTTCGCCTTGGGCGGTAGCGGCGCCCCGGTTGGCCCTGCCCTGCCGCCCGGCGAGTTGGTGGAGCTGCCCGGGCTGGGGCAGGTGTTCGTCCGCCGAGCCGATGGGCCGCCGGGCTCGCCCACGGTCATGCTGCTGCACGGCTGGACGGTGACCGCTGATTTGAACTGGTACCCCGCCTTCGAACCGCTGTCGCAGCGATCCTCGGTTGTGGCCTTCGACCATCGGGGCCACGGGCGAGGCCTGCCCACGAGACGGTTCAAGATGTCCGAGTGCGCGTCCGATGTTGTGGCCGTGGCTGACGCGCTGGGCATAGACCGCTTCGTGTGCGTGGGCTACTCGATGGGAGGCGCCATCGCCCAGATGGCGGCGAGACTGGCGCCCGACCGGATCACCGGCCTGGTGCTGGGGGCCACATCTACCAGCTTCCGGGGCCGGGGCTCGCGGGCCGCGCGGTTCTTTCTGCTTCCGGCAGCGGCCACCGCCGCCCGTCTGGTGCCGACGAGCCTGCGGAGGTGGGGCTGGGAGCGGACTGTGCTCAAAATGATCGGCGCCGGCTTCAGCAGGTGGGCCCAAGCCGAGATGCTGAAATGCAACCCCCAGGCCATGCTGGACGCGGGCGCGGAATTGTTCTGCTTCGACTCCTCGCCGTGGATTGCCGAACTGCCGATGCCCATAGCCCAAATCCGCACGCTGGGCGACAGCGCTGTGCCCGACGATCTCCAGCAACAGCTCGCAGATGCCGTGTCGGATATCAGCGTCTACTCCTACCGGGGAGGCCACGCCTCGGTGGTCAACGATTTCGACAGCTTCTGGGACTGCCTGGGCAAGGCTCTCGACTCGGTGGGAGTGCCGGAGATTTAGCCGTCCAAGCACAACGCCTGTTCCGACCCCTGTTCACAAGAGGCCAGCCGGTAGCCTCACCCACAGCCCCCAAATCGCAACTATTCGGATGCTCGGAGCTCATATGGGCCGAACCCCCAGTGCAAGAACCCTCAGCGAGAAGGTGTGGGACCGCCATGTCGTCCGCCAAGCCGACGGCGAACCCGATCTCTTGTTCATCGATCTCCACCTCATCCACGAGGTCACCTCGCCACAGGCGTTCGACGGCCTGCGCCTGCACGGCCGGCCCGTGCGGCGGCCCGACCTCACCGTGGCCACCGAGGACCACAACGTGCCCACCGACGACATCGCCTGGCCCATCGCCGATCCCGTCTCCCGCCAGCAGGTGGAAACCCTGCGGGACAACTGCGAGGAGTTCGGCATCGCCCTGTTCGAGATGGGAAGCCCCGGCCAGGGCATCGTCCATGTGATCGGGCCCGAGATGGGGCTCACCCAGCCGGGAATGACCATCGTTTGCGGCGACAGCCACACCTCCACCCATGGGGCGTTCGGGGCGCTGGCATTCGGCATCGGCACCAGCGAGGTGGAGCATGTGCTGGCCACCCAAACCCTGCCCCAGCAGCGGCCCGCAACGATGTCGGTGACCGTCGAAGGAACCCTGCCGGTGAGCTGCACGGCCAAAGACGTGATATTGGCCATCATCGGCCGCATAGGCACCGGCGGGGGCATCGGCTCGGTCATCGAGTACCGGGGGGAGGTTGTCCGCTCGCTGTCGATGGAGGGGCGCATGACGGTGTGCAACATGTCGATCGAGGCCGGCGCCCGAGCCGGGCTGATCGCTCCCGACGACACCACCTTCCAGTACCTCGAGGGGCGGCCCAACGCCCCGGCCGGCCCGGCGTGGGAGGCGGCGCTCGACGACTGGCGCAGCCTCCGCAGCGATGACGACGCCGCCTTCGACACGGAGGTGGTGATAGACGGGTCGGATCTGGTGCCCCATGTGTCGTGGGGCACCAATCCCGCCCAGGTCGCCCCCATCGATGGCGCAGTGCCCCATCCCGACGGCTTCGCCGAAGCCAGCAGCCGGGACGCGGCAGCCCGGGCGCTCCAATACATGGGGCTGGCGCCGAACACCCCATTCAAGGAGATCCCGGTGGACACCGTGTTCATCGGCTCGTGTACCAACAGCCGCATCGAAGACCTGCGCGTCGCGGCCGCGGTCGTCGACGGCCGGCGGGTGCGCCCCGGGATGCGCGCTTTCGTGGTGCCCGGGTCCGGTGCGGTGAAGGCCCAGGCCGAAGCCGAGGGCCTGCACGAGGTGTTCAAGGCAGCCGGGTTCGACTGGCGCGAGCCGGGATGCTCGATGTGTCTGGCCATGAACCCCGACAAGCTCTCCCCCGGCGAGCGCTGCGCCAGCACCTCCAACCGCAACTTCGAGGGCCGCCAGGGCAAAGGCGGCCGAACCCACCTGGTGTCGCCGGCCGTGGCCGCCGCAACCGCCGTGGCGGGCGCTTTCGCCACCCCCGGAGACCTGCGGTGAAGCCCGTGCGGAAGATCACCGCCACCGCGCTGCCGCTCGACCGCAGCGACGTGGACACCGACCAGATCATCCCCAGCGACTGGCTCAAGCGGGTTGAGCGCACCGGCTTTGAGCGGGGCTTGTTCTCCGAATGGCGCGAAGACCCCGATTTCGTGCTCAACGACCCCCGTTTCTCCGAGGCCCGCATTCTGATCGCCGGCCCCAACTTCGGCACCGGCTCATCCCGGGAGCACGCAGTGTGGGCCATCCAGCAATACGGCTTCGAGGCGGTTGTGTCGCCCCGATTCGGCGACATCTTCCGCAACAACTCCACCAAGAACGGGCTGGTACCGGTGCAGGTGAGCGCTGATACGGCCCGAAGCCTGCTCGACTGTGTGGCCACCGAACCCGCCACACAGATCACCGTCGACGTGGAGCGGCTCACCCTGTCGGCCCCTGCGGCGGGCATCAGCGCCGAGTTCCCCCTCGAGGGCGCCGTTCAGCACCGCCTCTTGGAGGGTCTCGACGACATCGGCCTCACCCTCTTGCACACCGAGGACATCACCTCCTTCGAGGACGCCCGCCCCGCCTGGATGCCGTCGCTGGCCTAGGCATTCTGAGGGGGAGCGGGGGGCTACCCCAGTCCCGCGCAAGCGCGGTTGAGGGCGCTCACTATGGCCCGCATCGACGCGGTGGTGATGTCGGTGTGAATGCCGCAGCCCCACAGCTCCCGGCCGTCCACCAGCAATTCGATGTAGGCCACCGCCTCGGCGTCGGTGCCGCCGCCTCGGGCGTGCTCGCGGTAGTCCACCACCTTGACGGGGGTGCCGATGATCTCGTTGAGCCCGCTCACGAAAGCATCCAGCGACCCGGTTCCCTCGCCGTGGACCACCACCTGGTCTTCCCCGGTCGTCAGGCGGGCTGTGACCACCGTGCGGTCGGCGCCACGGGCGTTCTGGGCTGATTCATACCCGTTCAGCCGGTAGGGCTCATCGAGGTCGAGATACTCGGCGGCAAACTCGCTGTGGATCCGGTCGGCGGTGACCTCCTCGCCGGTGTCATCGGCGATCTGCTGTATGACCCGGCTGAACTCGATCTGCATCCGCCGGGGAAGATCCAGCTGCACCTCGGCTTGGAGCAGATAGGACACCCCTCCCTTGCCCGACTGGCTGTTCACCCGCACCACGTCCTGGTAGGTGCGGCCCACGTCTTTGGGGTCGATGGGGATGTAGGGCACCTCGAACAGGGTCTGCCCCGTGCGCTCCATGGCCTCGAACCCCTTCTTGATGGCGTCTTGGTGCGAACCCGAGAACGCGGTGTACACCAAGTCGCCCACATAGGGGTGGCGGGGATGCACGGGAAGCTGGTTGCAGTCCTCGGCCACCCGGCGCAGACCGTTGATGTCGGAGATGTCCAGCTCGGGGTCCACCCCCTGGCTGAACAGGTTCATGGCCAGGTTCACAACATCCACGTTGCCGGTGCGCTCGCCGTTGCCGAACAAAGTGCCCTCCACCCGGTCGGCGCCGGCCATGAGCCCGAACTCGGCCGCGGCCACAGCGGTGCCCCGGTCGTTGTGGGGGTGGAGGCTGAGCACGATCCGGTCGCGACGGGCCAGGTTGCGGTGCATCCACTCGATCATGTCGCCGTAGACGTTGGCGGTGGACATCTCCACCGTGGCGGGCAGGTTGATGATCACCGGCTTGTCGTGGCCGTCGGCCAAGACGTCCGCCACCTCGTCGCACACCCGCTTGGCGAAAGGCAGCTCGGTGCCGGTGAACGACTCCGGCGAGTACTCGTAGAACACCTCGGTGCCGGGCACTTGGGCCTCCAGCGACCGGCACCACTGCGAGGCCCGGACGGCGATCTCGGCGATGCCGTCCATGTCCAGATCGAACACCACCCGGCGCTGGAGGGCGGAGGTGGAATTGTAGAGGTGGACGATGGCGTCGGCGGCCCCGTCGATGGCCTCGTAGGTGCGCTCTATCAGCTCCCGGCGGGCCTGGGTGAGCACCTGGATGCGCACATCGGCGGGGATTGCCCGCTGCTCGACGATCTCCCGCACGAACCGGAAGTCGGTCTCTGAGGCGGCCGGGAAGCCCACTTCGATCTCCTTGAAACCGGCCTCTACGAGGGCGGTGAACATCTTCCACTTCCGCTCGGGGTTCATGGGCTCTATAAGAGCCTGGTTGCCGTCCCGCAAATCCACCGAGCACCACCGGGGGGCGGCAGTCAGCACAGCGTCGGGCCAGGTCCGGTCGAGCAATTGCACGGGCTCGAACGCCTGATACTTGTGGATCGGCATGCCCGAAGGCTGCTGGGGGTGTAATCCGGTTTCCATAGCTGGGCCTCTATTGGGGTTGACTCACGAAAAAACCCCCTGCCCTTGCGGGATCAGGGGGTCGGGGCGAGCACCTCTGGGTGCTCGCCCTACAAGAGCAGCAGGTGGGTGTGGATGCGGCTCATCAGCCCAAGTCTACGCAGGTTCAACAGTTTCAGCCAAACATGCCGGGATTGTTTCTGCGGGAGGCGGTCAATCCCGGACTCGGGCCAGGCCCATGGAGCGGGCAGCCTGCACACCGTCGATGGCCGCCAGGGCATCGGCCACTTCCCGCGGCATTGGCTGGGAGATGGCGATGACCATGGACGCCCCTTCGCCGGCGGGCGAGCGGCCCACGCTCATGTCCTGGATGTTGATGCCGGCGTTGCCCAGAAGCGTGCCCACCTCGCCGATCATGCCTGGACGGTCGTCGTTGGAAAGCAGGATCATGTGCTCGGCCGGGGGCATGTGCAGGGTATGGCCGTTGGCCGCCAGCAGCACCGGCGCCCGGCGTGTGCCGGAAATGCTCCCCCCGAGGCTGTGGCCGTCTCCCCGGACGCTCAGCAGGTTCAGGTGCTCCTTGGAGTCGGGGGTGCTCACAGCCCGCACCTCCATCCCCCGCTCCCCGG
>JAPYOG010000153.1 GCA_028278785.1 Candidatus Poriferisocius anaerobius
CGGGCGCCCTGCGAGTGGACCAAGCGGCAGATGCGGTCGATCTCGGCTTGGGCGGCGTCGAAGAAGTCGTCGCCGTAGCCCAGCGCCACCGATCCGCCCACCACGGCCAGGCGCAGGTCCAGCAGGTTGGACACCGAGCCCACTCCCCGGCCCACCAGCGTGCCCACTCGCCGGCGCATCTCCACCGGCGCATCAGCGGGGGCGACGCCATCCAAAAGATCGGCGATGGCGGTGCCCGAGGCCTGGCCCTCCAGCAGGCCCACCGCACCGGCGGCATCGGCCCGTCCGCCCTCGGCCACGAAGATGTGGCCGATATGGCCGGCGTTGCCGTCGGCGCCGTCGAGCAGCCGGCCGTTGAGCACGATGCCGCCCCCTATGCCGGTTGACACCACCATGGCCAGGTAGTTGTCCTCTCCGACGGCGCCGCCCACCCATCCTTCGGCCAGCGCCAGGGCCTTGGCGTCATTGTCCACCGCCACGGGCAGGCCAATCCCCTCCGATAGGCGGTCGCGCAGAGGAAAGTCTCGCCACACAGCGATGTTGAGCGGAGACAACAGCCGGTGGTTGTCGCGAGACGGCCCGCCGCTGCCCACGCCGCAGGCCCCGACCGGCTGGCCGTGTTCCTCCAGCACTGCTCGGGCCAGCTCCACAACCAGCGAGAACAGGGCTTCTGCGTCGGCAGCCTGAGACGGCCCCCGCCGCTGGCACAGCACCCGCCCATCGGGGGCGACCACGCCGACGGCCACCTTGGTGCCGCCGATGTCCACGGCCAGCACCGGGCCGTCAAGCACTATCTCCACGGGCTGAGATTAGGAGACGGACGCCCCCGGCGGTTTGTCCTGGGGGTACACCAACCGGATCAACAGCACCGCGGCCGCCAGCGCACTCGCAAATTGAGAGCAGCAGAGCCTCTGCGGGAAAACTCAAAAATTTCCAATTTTGTGCTTGGAATAACTAGCAGGGGCGGTAGGATGGGCTCGTATGACTCCGAATATTCTCAAGAAAGCAATCGCCGCAGCCGGGGCCTTGAAGTCACGGCTCGCAGCGCACAACCGGCCCCATTGGACGAACCTCCCCATGACGGACGATCTGGAGAGGCAGATCTCCGACACATACGGGAAGCACTGAGGGTGGCCGGCGGAAAGCTCGCCGCGGTTCACCCCGCGGGGACCCGCCCCAGAAAACAGCAGAACACCCTGACCGATTTGCAGACGGGCCACTAGCGTGGACTTGTTCGGCAACGAGCGCCTGAAGATGCTGGCCCGGCTACACAAGGATCAGGGACATGACCACAAACGGACGTTGGCGGCTGCCCTCACTGCTGGTAATTGCCGGCTTGCTTGCGATTGGAGCGGTCGGCCCTTCAGCCAGCGGCCAAGCTCCGGATGAGCGGGATGCGGTCATAGCCCGACAGGGCGCCCTTATCGCAGAGCAGCAGGCGCTTATCGCGGCCCAAGAGTCGCTGCTGAACGACTACCGCTGCCTGTTCGACATCGACACCCAGCTCGTGCCCGACGGCTGCCCAGAACCAGACCGGCCCGCTCCATCGGCCACGCCCGCCCCGACCTCCACCGCTGCATCGGACACGGGTACCGCACCCGCGCCTGAGGACCAGCCCGATGATCCGCCGATTCCCGCCGGCACGACCGAGGCCCAGTGGGAGCAACTCCGCCAGTGCAATGCAAACGGCGATTACCGATACGCCAACCCCAACGGGATCAACTTCGGCGCCTACCAGTTCAGGCAAACAAGCTGGGACGACCTCGCCCGCCGCCACTATCCCCACCTGGTGGGCGTTGCTCCCAGCGAAGCGGCCCCCGACGATCAGGACCGCATGGCCTACGCCATCTACGCAGAGCGGGGATGGGCGCCTTGGCCGGCTTGCGGCGCATCGTCCCGTCCGCAAAGCGCCACGACGACGGACCCGGCCGGATTCCCGGCAATCCCCACGGGAACCACCCAAGCGCAGTGGGACCATCTCATCCGGTGCGAATCGGGGGGCAATTACCGGGCCTACAACCCCGCCGGGCCTTATCTGGGGGCCTTCCAGTTCCTCCAAAGCACCTGGAACGGGGTGGCAAGGCGGAATCATCCCCAGCTCGCCGGAGTAGACCCTCGGAATGCCCCTCCAGCCGATCAACACCGCATGGCCTATACCCTCTACGAAGAATCGGGTTGGGGGCCCTGGCCCGCCTGCACCGCGGCTTTCCGCCAGTAGCGCCGTCGCTCTCAGCTTGCAGCGAAGTTCTGGGCCGCGAACTCCCAGTTGATGAGGTGGTCTGCAAACGCCTCCACGTAGGCGGCCCGGGCGTTCTGGTAGTCGAGGTAGTAGGCGTGCTCCCACACGTCCAACACCAGCAGGGCCCGACGGCCGTGCAGCAGGGGCAGATCGGCATTGGCGGTCTGCATGATGTCGAGGCCGTTGTCGTCGGCCACCAGCCAAGTCCACCCTGAGCCGAACAGACCGACAGCCGCGTCGGCGAACCGGCGGCGGAACTCGTCGGTCGAGCCGAACGCTGCGTCGATGGCCTCCCGCAGCACCCCCGATGGGGCGCCGCCGCCTTCGGGGCTCATCGACTGCCAGTAGAAGGTGTGGTTCCAGATCTGGGCGGCGTTGTTGAAGATCGCCCCCTCAGCGCCCAAGACCACCTCTTCCAACCCCGCACCGTCCCACTGGCCGCCTGCGGTCAAGCGGTTCAGATTGGCCACATAACCGGCGTGGTGGCGTTCGTAGTGGAAGCCCACCGTCTCCGCGCTCACATAGGGTTCGAGCGCGCTCTGGCTGTACGGGAGGGGGGGAAGCTCGAATGCCATAGCCTGACAACACGGTACCGGCACAGAAACCAGGATTGATAGCTGTACACCCGAAACCGGGCTTGTTGCTATGGCAGGCAGACGGCTCAGTCCAGGCCTGCCGCCCGGAAGGCCCGGCTGAGCAGCGGCGGGATCTCCCCTCCTGCGGCCTCTTCCAGGTCGGTCTCGGCCTCTTCCTCCACTACGGGAAGCCGGAGTGTGCCTGAAGAATCTGCCGAATCCGCAGCAGCCTCGTCGATCAGCACCAGGTCGGGCTCGGACGGCGAAGACCGCGAATCGGCCTTCGTCCACCCCAGCGGGACGACCACCGCATCAGCATGGGCCCGGCACAGCAGCACACCCACGGCGCTGGAATCATCTCCGGCGTCCACAAGCTGGGCCGCCAGCTCCCGGGCGTTGATGAACAGGACAGCAGAAGCAGGCTCGCCGCATGAAACGCGCGCGCAGAACGTTGCCGACATGAACAAAAGGTACCCCCGGCAGACAGCGAAATAACGGATACTCGCAGTTGCGCCGGGGTTGAACGCGATATAGAGATAGGTAGCCGATAGAGATAGGTGGCGGATGGAGTCAGCAGCGGTCCACAGGCAGGCGGTGGAGGCCTTGGCGAGACAGCTCGAGCTTTGCCGGGTTGCGGCGGGCCGGCCAGGAGTCGTACTGGCAGACCGTTGCACCGACCCCGCTCTTTTGGGCGCTGCCGTGCAGGCCCTGACACGAATCGGCGTCCAGCCCGAGGCCGTCTTCCTCGACGACCTGCCGCAAGGCGAGCCCGGCGAGTGCCCGGAGATGTCCCAGCCTCCCGACATCGTGGTCAGCCTGCTCAACGAGCATCCACCGGACGCGAAGCGCCTGATCTCCCCCAACGCCCGCGTGCTGTCGGTAGCAGCTCGCCGCGCCGACGACCTCCGGGGAGTGGTGCCCCACACCGGCCTGGGCCGTCGGGTGAGGCGGGGCATGGAGCTTCTGGAAGCCGGCCAAGAACTGCACGTGAGCGACGAACACGGCACCAACTTGAGGATCGGCCTCAAGGGTGCCCGCCGCTGGATGCACGACGGCTTGGCCACTGCCCCCGGCGTTGTGGCCGAGTGGCCCAGGGGCATCATCGGATCTGCGCCGGCACCGGGGACTGCACGGGGCACGGTCGTGATGTCACCCGGCGACATCTGGCTGCCAATGGGCTGGTACGCCCGCTCCACAGTGGTCTTGACCTTCAACAACGGGCGGATGGTCGACGTCAAAGGCCCCCGAAGCGAGACCGATGCCATCCGAGCCCACCTGGCTTGGATCGGCACTCGGGCGGCCTACCGCCTCGACGCGGTCGAGGCGGGACTGCTCTGGATCGACAGCCCTGGCCCCGCGGCCCTGTTCGAACCGGGCTATGCCGACTCCCCCGGAATCTCCGACCGCTACGGGCATGTGGTGATCGCCACTGGCGACTACCCGGTGGTCGGCATCGCCTGCTGTTTGAGGCAGGCCACCGTGGCCGTGGACGAGGTGGCTGCCGTCCGCTCCGGTCGCCCCCAAGGAGATCTGGCGCCCGACGTCTACGAGCAGGCCGCACACAGGCATCCCCTCTGACGCCACACCCGCCTGGCGCCGGGGCACTGCGACCGCCGAGTCTCCTGTGACCGCCGATCTCCTCGCTGGAATGGCCTATCCGGCCTCATAATTCCAGCATCAACTCTCGCACCGCCTCGCTCAGCGCCGAGAGCGGGTCGGGGAATGTGATTTCGCCGACCACCTCGATATAAGCCTTGATGAGGGGCTCGGTGCCGCTGGGGCGCAGGGACACCCGGCTGCCGTCGGCCAGATCGAACCGCAGCACGTCGGCGGGATGAAGCCCGCCGACCCCATCGCTGTAGTCGGTTGTCTGCACCACCTCGATACCGCTGAACCCACCGGGGGGCGCAGCCCGGATCGCGTGCATGAGCTCGGAGGCGGCGCGGCCGCTCACCCCTATGCTGACCTGCTCAGTGCGGTGGAGGCCGAACTCGTCCATCAGCTCTGCGAGGCGCTCGATTGGAGTGCGACCGTCCTCATAGGCCAGCGCTCGGCACATCATCGTGAAGTGGACCGCCGCACTGATGCCGTCCTTGTCCCTCACCCTGTTATTGCAGGCGAAGCCCAGAGCCTCTTCGTAACCGAACACGAACCTCCAGGGCAGCTGACCCCGCCGGGGCTTGAGGCCGTCGGCTGCCCGGGCGATCCATTTGAAGCCGGGCAGCGTCTCCAAATGGGTGGCGCCCCGGGCCTCGGCAATGCGACCGACCAGCCGGCCCGAGACGATGCTGCTGGCCACCACCCGCTCGTCGCCGCCCGACTCTAACCACAACCCCAGAATCCAGTCGCACAGCAGCGCTCCGATCTCGTCGCCGGTCAATATCCGCCACTCGTTCTCGTATGCCCATACCGCGGCGGCCATCCGGTCGGCATCGGGGTCGTTGGCTATGGCCAAAGGGGTGTCGATCTGCTCAGCCCGGCGGATGACCTTGGCCAAGGTGTCGTGGTTTTCGGGGTTGGGCGAGACAACGTTGCGAAAGAAGGGGTCGGGCTCGGCCTCGTCTTCCACCACGAAAGGCTCGCCGTTTTCCAGCTCCGTCAGCGCGAAGTTCACATACGGCAGGCCCACGCCTTGCAGAGGGGTGTAGGCCAGCGGGTGGAAGGAGTAGAGCCGGGGCACATTGGCCAAGATGTCTGCGATGTAGTCCACTTCAACTGAGACCTTTTGCGGCCACTCGGGGTCGGGACCCCGGTCGGGCAGGTCGCGGGGGGCCAGCGGCTGGGCTGCCATGGCCGCTTCGATGTCCAGGTCGTGGGGGGGGATCACCTGGGCGCCGTCAGCCATGTACAGCTTGAGGCCGTTGTCGCCGACGGGATTGTGACTGGCGGTGACCATTACCCCGGCCGCGCACCCGAGGCGGGTGACAGCGAAGGCGAGGACGGGTGTGGGGGTGTTGGGGGGCAGCGTCACGGGCCAGCAGCCAGCCCCGGCCAGCACTTCGGCAATGTCGGCGGCGAAGACATCGGCGTTCTGGCGAGCGTCGTGGGCGATCACCACCCCGCCGCGGAAATTGAGCCATTCGGCCAACGCTGCGGCAAACTGGCGGACCACCACCCGGTTCATGCGGTTCGGACCTGCGCCCATAGGGCCTCGAATGCCGGCAGTGCCGAACCGAAGCCGGTCTCCGAAGCGGTCGGCGATCCCCTGCTGGTCGCCAGCGGCGAGCAGCGACTCCAGCTCGGCTCTGGTCGCCGGATCGGGATCAGCCGCCAACCACTCCTGAGGCGTGGGAACACGGGAGCTCACAGCACCCCGATCACGGTGCTCAAAACGCCGGCAACCCTGCTCTGGGCGGCGTGGCCGGCGTCCAGCACTTCTTGATGGTCCAACGGCGCCCCCATGCCGGCGGCTGCGTTGGCGGCCAGCGACACCCCGGCGACTTCGGCGCCCAGGTGGCGGACGGCTATGGCCTCCAGCACGGTGGACATGCCTACCAAGTCGGCGCCCATCCGAGCCAGCATGGTGATCTCCGCCGGGGTCTCGAAGTGAGGTCCGACCAGCCCGGCGTACACCCCCTCGGACACCGACGGGTCGATTCGGCGCACAGCTTGGCGAATGCGGGAGGAGTACAGGTCGGTAAGGTCGGTGAAGCGGATGGCGTAGCCCTCGGGCGGCGACGGGCCGAACAGCGGGGATTGCCCGGTGAGGTTGATGTGGTCGCTTATCAAGACCGGCTGGCCCACATCCCAGGCTGGGTTCATGCAACCCGCAGCGTTGGTCAACACCACCGTGGAGCATCCCGCCGCCACCGCGGCCCGCACCCCGTGGACCACATCGGCCGGCGGGTGGCCCTCATAGAGGTGAACCCGGCCCGCCATCACCAGCACCCGCCGTCCCGCCGCCGTCACGGCCCGGAGGGTTCCACCGTGGCCGGGCACCGACGGCGGATGAAACCCGGTGATGGCCTCAGCGGCCACCTGCCCGGTGACCGTGCCCAGGCTTTCGGCCACCTCGGCCCAGCCCGACCCCAGCACAACCGCGGCGTCGAACTCTCCGCCCAGCCGCTCAATCAGCTCAGCGCCAGCCCGCTGCGCCCGCTCAAATGGATTCATGCCCCGATGCTAGAAGGCACCGGTGACACTTCCCACAACCCGCTCAAAGCGCTAGATGCGCCAGCGATCCCGAGACCGCAGCCCTACATGCAGCCTGGGATTCCTCAACAACCCGCTCGAAGCGCGAGATGCGCCAGCGATCCGGAGGGGCGGGCGCCGAACTGGCTGATGGCCTCGGTGGCGGTCAGCGAGCCCAGCCACCCGCACTGGGCCAAGTCCATTCCCTGGGTCCATCCGTGCAGGAACCCCGATGCGTAGAGATCCCCGGCGCCGGTGGTGTCCACCACGCTGGCCGGGGGCGCGGCCGGCACCTCGATGACCTCGGTGGGGGTGACCAGCACCGAACCCCGGGCGCCCCGGGTCAGCGCCGCCACCGCACACCGGCCCTGAACGGCGGCCACTGCGGCGTCGAAGTCGTCGCCGGTTTGATACAGGGTGCAGATCTCGTGCTCGTTTCCGAACAGCAGGTCGATGGGGCCGTCCACCAAATCGAGCCACTCCTGGTGATGGCGCTCCACGCAGAAGCTGTCCGACAGGGTGAACGAGACGGTCCCCCCGGCGGACGAGCAGACGGAGATGGCCTTGCGGATGGCCTCTTTGGTGATTTCCACATCCCATATGTAGCCCTCGCAGTACAGCACTTGGGCTGCGCCCACCAGATCGGGGTCTATGTCGTCGGGGTGCAACTCTGTGCTCGCCCCCAGGTAGGTGTTCATGGTGCGGGCCGCATCGGGGGTCACGATGATGAGACACCGGGCGGTGGGCGGCCCCTCGACCGCCGGCGCCACCTCGAAGCGCACCCCCGAAGCCCGGATGTCGTGGGCGAACACCTCTCCGAGCTGATCGTCGCGCACCTTGCCTATGTAGCCCAC
>JAPYOG010000154.1 GCA_028278785.1 Candidatus Poriferisocius anaerobius
CGCGGTGCCGTGGTGGGTCTGCGCGGCCAGCGCCCGCACCTTCGTCACCACCTGCGGATCGACGGTGTACCCGAGCGGCGGATCATCATCGTCGGCCACAGCCGCGGTTGCGGCGGCCGCGGTGGACGACACGGTGTACCCGCTGCCGGCATTCACCGTGGCGGTAACCGACCCGTCGGCCTCATCCGCGGAATCGCCGGTAGTCGCAACCGACAGCGTGACGCTGCCCGACGTCGGGATCGTCACCGTCCGCGCCCCGGCAGTGACCCCGTAATCCCCCACGGCGGCCACCGTGACGCTCACGTCCAAATCAGCCGCCGGCGCAGGCGAAGCCGTCACAGTGAACACCGCGGCGGCACCCTCGGTGACATCGCCGTTGGAGGTGACGCTCACCACCGGCTTGACTGCGGACTGGGACTTCCTGGGAGCGGCCTCGAGCGCGGTGAGCTCGGCGGCCACCTCGTCCCACACCGGGCTGCTATGAGTATCAGCCATCTGCTGGGCCTGCGCCGCGGTCATCGCCCCGCCGGTCACCCCGGTGCCGTCGTGCTCGCCGAAGGCGACCAGCACCCGGTTCCAGCGGTTGACGTGCGCGGTGCCGTGGTGGGTCTGCGCGGCCAGCGCCCGCACCTTCGTCACCACCTGCGGATCGACGGTGTACCCGAGCGGCGGATCATCATCGTCGGCCCACCGCCGCGGATCCCACAGAGAACCAGGTTGTATGATTGGCTGCTGCTAGCCGGGATGGTGATTGTCCGCGCCCCGGTGGTGGCGCCGTAGTCGCCCACGGCGGTCACGGCGACGCTGACCGACAGCGCTGAAGCAGGCGGCGGGGTGGACGTAACCGTGAACTTGGCAGCAGCGCCCTCGGTGACCCCGCCAACGGCAGTGATGCTGACAACCGGCGTTGGAGGCGGCGGAGGCGGCGGGCCGTCGTCGTCGGACACGGCCACCGTGGCGGCGCCCGCGGTGGACGACACGGTGTAATCGCTGCCGGTGTTGAGCGTGGCGGTGACCGACCCATCGGCCTCGTCGGTGTCGTCGCCTGTGGTGTGTACCGACAATGTCGCTCTGCCCGAAATGGGGACCGTCACCGTCTTGGCACCGGTCGCAGCGCCGTAGTCTCCGCTGGCGCTCACCGTCACGCTCACCGGCAGCGCCGAGGCGGGGGCGGGGCTCGCGATCAGGGTGAACACCGCCGCCGACCCCTCGGTCACACCACCGCCCGCAGTGATCGACACCACCGGAGGCGGATCGTCGTCTTGGAGCGTGAGCGTGATCGCGCCGGGATCGGCCACGCCGTTGCCGCCGGTTGCCGCGGCGGTGATCTCGAACGTCTTGGCCTTGGCGTTTGCGAACTCGTAGACGGTGTTCTGCGATGCGCTGAATGCCACCGGTCCGGTGCTGGTGGTCGAGCCCGCCGCGATGGTGAGCCTGGTGCGCGTGCCGAGCGAGCCGTCTCTCGACACCGCGGGGGCGACTGGCGCCGCGCTCACGTCCAGGGTCACATCCTGCGACGACAGCTTGCTGAGGCTGGCGGTGATCGCCACAGAGCCGCCCTCGGCGACGGAGGCGCTGGCAGACTTCAGCGTGACGGTGGGCAGCGGGTCGTCGTCGGCGATGGTCACGGTTGACGCGCTGCCCGCGGCTGCGTACCCCGAGGGCAGCGTGCCGAGCCCGATGATGAGGGTTTCGTCGGGCTCGTCCACGTCGTCCTGGGTGGTGGACAGCTTGGCCGATGCCGACGACGCTCCAGCGGGAACGGTGATCGACGCCGGCGCTGCGTAGTCGGCGCCGGCCGAGCCCGCAGGGGTGGTGGTGCCGTCGGTGATCTTCAGCGGGACAACCAGATCCTGCGTCGGCGCCGTTCCCCCGACGGTCACGCTCACGTCCGCCTCGCCGCCCTCGGTCACCGTCGACGGCGAAACCGAAAGCGTCACGCGCTGCGCTGTCGAACTGGCGTGGCCGGTGATGGCGAGCTTCCACCCCTTGACCGACTCGGCGAATGAATTGATCTTCCGGCAGAGCGAGCTTTGACCGACACCAGTGCCATTGCCCCTGTCGCAGTTCGTCGGATCTGGCGCGTGTTTGTGGATCTTCAGCTTCCAGGTGCCCGACGGGTTCTCGCCCAGGTGGCGGGATGAGCCGAAATGGAAGGTGCCGCGCAGCCCGCAAGTGTTCGCCTGGCAGTTGATGTATTGCGGCGCCAGCAGCGACTCGGCGCCCGACGGCGACACCAGCGTCCACCGATAGTCGCGCATGTCGTATGTGTCGACGTTGACGACGACCGAGACGTGCTCGATGAAGTCCATGCTCGACTGGACGTCCAGCGACAGCTCAATCCCGCTGCCAGAGGCGGGAAGGGAGACAGATGTGGAGGAGGCAGCCTCGGACGTCTGCACGGCCGGCAGGAGCGTCCAGCTGGACGCAGCCTCCACAGCGGCCTTGGCATCGACGGCGCCGAAGCCGTACTCGTAGCTGAACGAGTAAGACTCGGAGTCCGATCCGTACTTGGTCGCCCCGCTCATCCAGCTTCTGTGCGACTCATGGTTCTTCTGGGCCGTGTTGGCCAGGATGACCTTCACATCCCGCCAGGTGAGGTCGGCGTTGACGCTGCGCATCAACGCGATCACGCCCGACACGACCGGCGCAGACGCACTGGTGCCGTTGAACCGGTCGGAGTAGGCGTTCTTGCCGATGGGCGCCAATATCGACGGACTTGGCCAGGAGTCCCCTCCCGGCGCGCACACCCACAGACTGGCGCCGTCCTCGGAATAGGACGCCGATTGCCCGTAGGCGTCCACCGCGCACACCAAGATCACGCCGCGGTGATTGTTCGCGTCCTCCAGCGACGCCCAGTCGGCGCCCGGGGTGTCGACGCCGTTGCCGGCCGCCTTCACATAGGACGAACCCTTGCCGCCGAAGCCGTCGCTGAGCCCCTCCTCCACGGCCCGCCGCCACAAATCGCCGCTGATGAAGAGTGAGGGGGTGTCGTGCGCGCCGTAGCTCATGTTGTATACGGCCACCGTGTTCTTGTTCAGCGTCAGGGCGGTGGTTTCGATGCCGCTCGACTGATGATCCAAGAAGTTGTAGTTCACCAGCGTGGCCCTGGGTGCGACGCCGCGTCCGCCGACAGCGTTGTCGCGGGCGCCCACGATCCCCGCCACCGCGGTGCCGTGATAGGGGGTGTCGCTTTGCTGGTTCTCGCCGGTGAAGCCGCCCCAGAGCTTGCT
The DNA here is from genome assembly GCA_028278785.1 of Candidatus Poriferisocius anaerobius. GTDB lineage: Bacteria > Actinomycetota > Acidimicrobiia > Acidimicrobiales > Bin134 > Poriferisocius > Poriferisocius anaerobius. Next base: position 3,234 of record JAPYOG010000154.1, read on the forward strand.
GCGGGCGGTGTCCACGTTGTCGCGGATGTCCTCATGGGTCGCTTCCCAGGTGCCGTCCACCACCGCCACCGTGACGCCGGCGCCCATGGTCGTGTCCCAGACGTTGCCGAGGTTGATGTCGAACGTGGGATCAGCCTGGTACAACCGGTAATCGGTGTCCGCGTTCAGATGCCAGAGGCAGGCCGAGAACTTGTCGGGCCACGGCTCCTCATATGGGGTACACCTGCTGTGCGTGCGCCTCGTGGTCAGCGGATACGGCTGCGATTGGGGCACAGGCCCGGCCGACAGCGGCGTGTACAGGTTGGGAACGGCGGAGTCCACCCCGGGCTCGCTTGAGAGCGCGTCTGCCAGCCGCAGCGACTCCGCGTCGGAGGCCGTCTTGACGAGGTAGGCGTTGGACAGCTCGCCGAGAGCTGACACGCGCTCGGGGGCCACGCCGTGCTTGGACAGGATCGCCGATATCTCCGGCTGGCTGAGCCGCGACCCGAACACCACGTTCACACCTCCCACCAGCAAGAACATCTGGCCGCTGTCGGAGACGAGCCAGTTGCTCGGCGTGGCCGACTGGGACGACGCGGTGTCGTTGGCCACCGGGGTATAGGCGGTGGCAGCGGAGGCGGCGAGGGCAGCGAGGGCGGGGCCTGTTTGCGCGTCCGGCAGCGCCGCGTCTACCGGATCGAGCAGGCGCAGCGAGAGCTCTCCGTCGCCGTCCCTCAGGGTGTAAGTGCCGTCGGGGCCGAGCACGTCCAACAGGCCGACCTCGTCGATCGCCTCTCCGAGGGGGGGGCCGCCCAGCGCATCGGCTGGGGCCAGCCCGTCCTCAGCATCTTCCCCGGCAAGGTCCGCGGCGATACCCTCCGCGGCGATATCAGCGGACGCCGGCTGCGCCGTGGGCGGGGACTGCGCTGCCGCGCCGGTGGCCGGCAGGCCCACCAGTGCAGCCGACACCAGCGCCAGCAAGGACGCGGCGAGCAAGCACCGCGGCACGTAGGGCGCGCTTTTTTTTTGGTGGCCGATATCGCTGCTGGCCGCTTTGCCGATACCCGGCAGCCTCATGGTCGCATATTATAGCGACGCCAACAGCGCACATACACCTAGCGCACCCATTTTCGCCGACTAACCGGATTCGCCGGATGCCTCGCCGGATGCCCCGCCGGATGCTGGCACACAGCTTGTGGTTCTGCGCCGCACCGTCTGAGCGGCCTCGCCCTCACTGCCACGTCCATCCGCACGCTTCGGTCGCGGGGCGGACATGGGCGGATGCGCCATCCAACCCGAAGAAGAACACCCCGAAATCCGTGCCGTCCCAATCCTCCACAGCAGCCATGAGCCAGGCGCTGTCGGCGTTGGCGGCGGCGTTGACGAACGACTCCTGATCCCTCGTCGGAAGGAAGACGGCGCTGTTGCCGGCGGACTCGCCCCACAGCCTGCGAACCCTGTTTGAATCGGTGAAGCTGTTCTGCTGAGCCTCATCCCAGGAGAAGAAGGCGCCGGGCAAAAACGCGTGGGCGACGGGGACGCGATCGGCGTAGAGGCGCTGACCGGCCACGGTGCCGCGCTCAAAAGAGAGCAGCACCTCGAGGCGCCCTCCAGCGCATCTCACGAACAGCCAGTCGTCGCTGTCGCTATACGGGAATCGCCTGTTGTGGGTGTAGGCGGCTATTCCCGCGATGCGACCGCCGCTGTCCAACTCGGTGCTCGCCCACGCGTCAGCGTCGTCGGGGGGGATGTACTGCTGCTCTGCTCTGCCGCACACTCCGGCGGAGGGTATGCCGGCATAGCGGACGAACAGGTGATCGGCCACGCAGCGGAAGATGTCGTTGTGCGCGCAAGCGTCGTAATCGCGGGGATTCGAGCGAGAACGGCACGCCTGGACCGAGGGGTGGAGGGCCACGAGGGCATGTGCTGTCTCGTGCAGGAGGGTGTGCAGGAACGGGTCGAGCCTCCGTATGCGGTGCCTGCTGTGCTGGTAGCAGGCGACGGCCACCCCTTCCTCAACCGCGGTGGCGCAAGTGGCGCCCTCCGGCGCCAACTCGGTGGTCGGGGGGCTGGCCGGCTTGCCCTCCACATCGACTTCCGCCCAGATCCTCTCCACCAATGCCTGCGCCTCGGCGTCTGCGAGGGATGGGTTGTGGTTCCGGTTGTCCCAGAAACCCTCCCAGGCGCACCTCTCCCAGTCTTGCAATCCTGATGCGATTGCTTGGGCGCAGCGCCCCGATGCAGGCCCGGCCGCCACGCTGACCCGCTCTTGGATCCGGGCGGGCGCCCCGTCGGTGCAGCCGCCGGGCACGGCATGGGCGTCGATGCCGAAGCGGCAGCGGTAGACGTTGAGGAGAGCCTCTTGATCCGCGATCAGCCGGTCGCGGATTTGGATGTCGGCCGCAGACGGCGGGCTTTGCGCCCCGCTTTGCGCCGCAGCGGTGCCGATCGCGGCGGTGGGCAAGAAGCCCACGAGCGACAGAGCCAGCCCCGCGAGCATCAGCCTCGTCACAACCATGCTTGCCATGATTACCCAACCTTGCCCCTCATTCGCTTGCCGCGATACTCTACTTGGGAGTTATGGGCGTTTTTAGGCAACGTGCCAACGCGGCGACCCCTCGCCACGCCGCCCTGCTCATCGTGTTCGCACTCGTGTTGACGCCAGTCGGAACCTTCTGGTCAGCGGGGGCTGCGAAGGCCCAAACCCCTGAAGGGCAATCTCCAACAACCTCAGGGCAGGCTCGGCTTTTCGCCGCGGCCGGCCTAGCGCGGGCCGAGGCCCCTGAAGGCCAACCCTGGCAGAACACTGTTGCCGCAGATGCTGAGAACCGGCCGAACATCCAGAACGTGCTCGCAGACGGTGTGGCGACCGCCGAGGATGTAAGCCGTCCTGAAGGCGACAACGTGGTCACCATCTCGCCCAATGGCGACGGCATCACAATCACGGGCTCAGACAACAGTGAAAAGCAGTCTGAGGCGCCGCTCTGGCCGGACAACCCCCGAAAAGACGACCCAGAGGCCGATCCGGGTTCGCACAAGGTGGACGAGGCGACCAGCGGCCAGCAGGTTCTGGTGGTTCTGAACCGGCCGACCACCACGAGAGATGACGGCGAGGAGCACGCAAAACAGTGGGATGCCTGGCAGACCACCTATCTGGAGTTGATCTCCAACGGCCAATCCTTCATCGAGTGCGAGATAGACCATTTTGTGCCCGGGGTGGAGCACTGCTGGGTTGTCGATCCCACGCTCATACCCGGCCCCACGCAGGCAGAAGAGACCGACAACCGCGACGGGGAGCAGGGGGCTGCGCCTGCGGCATCTACGTTGTCACCGGAGGAACGCTGGCCGGGCCGGAACTACCAGTGGACAGATCCCGGGCAGATCGATGGAACAGAGTTCGAGGAGGACGCCAACCCGCTGATCACGATAGGGCGGAACCATGAAGACGGCAGCGATATAACCGTCGTCAATATTCCCGGCGACACCGATGACCCAGAGCAACGTGAGAGGAACTTCGACCTCGAGAACCAGACCCTAGAAGAACTCGACGAAACGGGAGAGCCATACGTTGTCTGCTTCGCTGCTCAGACCTCCACCGACATAAACACTGGAGACACGACAACCATCCCCGCGTTCTGCACCGTGGTAGACCCCAGCGTCTGATCCGCAGACGCCAATTCGCCCCTGCCAATTCACAGACGGACCACTAGTTGTCCGCCTTGAACTCCTCCCAGAGCTTCCTGTTGTCAGCCCGCAGCTCAAAAACGTCCGCCTTGAACTCCTCCCGGAACTTCTCATAGTCGGCCCGCAGATCGGAGAGCTCGGCCCTGAACTCCTCCCGGAACTTCTCATAGTCGGCCCGCAACTCGGAGAGCTCGGCCCTGAACTCCTCCCGGAACTTCTCATAGTCAGCCCGCAACTCGGAGAGCTCGGCCCTGAACTCCTCCCGGAGCTTCCTGTTGTCAGCCCGCAGCTCAAAAATGTCGGCCTTGAACTCTGCCCGGAGCTTCTCGTTGTCGGCTCGCAGCTCGGAGAGCTCGGCCTTGAACTCCTCGCGGAGCTTCTCGTTGTCGGCCTTGAACTCCTCGCGGAGCTTCTCGTTGTCGGCCTTGAACTCCTCGCGGAGCTTCCTGTTGTCGGCCCGCAGATCGGAGAACTCGGCCTTGATCTCTGACCTGAAGGCGGTGTTGCCGGCCATGAAGCCGTACAGCAACGCGCCAACTACCCCGAAAAGCCCGGTGCCGACAACGCTTATGAGTGTGATTGTGATCGCCTGCATGGTCTCGCGATCCTTCCCAATGTTGCATTCGGGGGAAGCCTCTCAACCATACCAAGTCACTCTTGCCATCGCAACTGCCAAAATGAGTGTGCGCGACGGCACGCCGGAGAACTGGGTGCGCCGGGACCAGGCCGAGCAGCCAGGCGGAAGGCACACCCGCCTCACGCCTCCACAACCTCTATGAGCCGGCCCAGAGGGCCCCGATCGGCGTGGAGTGGATGCGGTCGCCGAGCTTGAGCGTCCTTTCGCCGGTGTGGAGCAGCACCCCGGCCTTGAATGCGCCCGGTGCGGTGGAATCGAGCAGGTCTCGCAGTCGGGCCAGCGACCGGGTGTGGGAGCGCTGTGGGGAGCTCGTGGCTTTGACCTCTATGGCCACCACGTCGCCGGGAGGCCGCTCCAACACGATGTCCACTTCGTGCCTGCTGTTCTCTCTCCAGTGCATCACGCTCGGCCCCCTTGTTCTTGAGGAGATCTGGCGCAATATCTCGTTGGCGACGAAGGACTCGAGCAGATGCCCGGTTGCCGTGGAGGTGGGCGGGGCCAGTGAGTCCGGGCTGATGCCCAAAAGAGCGGCCGCCAAGCCAGTGTCGGCCAAGTGCAGCTTGGGGCGTTTGATCTCCCGGTTGGCCAGGTTTCGAGACCAGGCGGGAAGCGGTTCGGCGAGGAACACCGCATGCAGCCAATCCAAGTAGGACTGAACGGTTATCCGGTGCAACCCCAATCGCCGCGACAGCTCTGAGACATTCAGTTCCTGAGCGGTGCTGCTGGCCACGAGGCGAAGAAGCCGGGGCAATGCGCCGGTCTTGCGAACGTCGGCCAGCGCCGCCAAGTCCCGCTGGCTGACCGTTTCGGCATAGCTCTCAAACCAGTCTTGACGCTGGTCTGCGGGGATCGACAGAATCTCCGGGTAGCCCCCCCGACAGACAAGCTCCATGTAGTCGGCCCGGGCCGGGGCGTCGATTCCCTCCCCGTCGAATCGCCCTTCGAACCACGAGTCGATCTTGGCTGGGGGCGCGCCGGCCAGCTCGGCTTCCGACAGGGGCATCAGCCGCAACAGAGCTGCGCGTCCGGCCAGCGATTCGCTGATGGTCGGGACGGTCAAGAAGTTCGTGGATCCGGTAATCAGGTATCGGCCGGGTTCCGGGTTTTCGTCCACAATCATCTTCAGCTCCCGGACAACCCGATCGCCTGCGAGCTGCACCTCGTCCACCACGATCGGGAAAGGCCCCGCGAGCAGCAAGGCTCGGGGGTCGTCCTCGGCTGCTTGGCGGATGTCTCGGTTGTCGAGAGTCAGATAGGTTCCACCCCGTTCTCGGGCCACTTGGCGGGCCAGCGTGGTCTTGCCCGTCTGCCGGGCACCGTGCAGCACCACAACTCGGAACGCATTGAGCGCCTTGTCGAGTCGCGACGACATGTGCCTCGTGATTTGGCCGTCCACTGCCCCAACACTATAATCGCGAAAAACTACACCCATTAACCGACATACAGGGCACTCCATAATCGCGTTTTAGCGCGCACCCCGACCTGCCCGGCTTGAGCAGGAATGGGAACACCCATCAGAAAACCCTCGGCAGCGCCCCCGGCAGGATTCGAACCTGCGGCCTGATGATTAGAAGTCATCTGCTCTGTCCGGGCTGAGCTACAGGGGCGGGCTGGTGTGCGTGCCAGTCATGTCGAGTGTATTGCGCCGTCGAGCGCAGGCCGCGCCGGATTGGGAGCATCGGGCAGTCGGGGCATCAGCCAGCGCCCCGCACGCCGAGACTCGCGGAAACCGGCAGGGGGCGGCAACAGGAGATATTGTGCGGGCTGAGCCGCCACGCGCCGCCAGGAGGCCTGCGGAGGGCAAAACGGTTTCCCCGGCGCCCGCCGCTGCCCATAGAATGACCGGGCTTGCGGGCCGTAGCTCAGTCTGGTTAGAGCGCCGGGTTGTGGTCCCGGAGGTCGGGGGTTCAAATCCCCTCGGTCCGCCTGACAAGCCCCTCTAGCTCAACTGGCAGAGCAACGGACTCTTAATCCGCAGGTTCTGGGTTCGAATCCCAGGGGGGGTACTGCAAGATGCCACATCTCACAGCCGCCAGGGTAAGGGCCGCAGGGTCGGGCAAGCACCAAGAAAGGACTGCCACGACAGCTCCGATCTGGTTTTCCCGTCGCCACTCAAGCCGGGCAGGCCGCTATCGGACGCAACGCTCACGAAAATCCTCCGCGACGTCGGGGTGGCCGACCGGGCCACTGTTCACGGCTTCCGGGCCAGCTTCCGCAACCACTACAGCCAGTCTCTGTAGCGATCCAGTTCGTCCCGACTAGAAAGCTCGTCTTGGACGATTTGTCGGGCTTGATGCCGCACTTGTTGATTTGAGATGCCGGAGTTGCTTGCGAATCGCCCCAACATCTCAGAGGCCTTCTTGATGCTATTGCGATCTAGGCGCGGAGTCTCGAATTGGGTCGCCGATTGACCGACGCCATGTCACTACCGAGAGATTGGTTCGAGAGAGCGTCCACAGTTCTTCCATTTGCTCAGACTGGTGCCAATCATGGGTCACAAGGGCGTCAAAGCCAGCCTCATCGGCTCGCAAGTAGAGGTACCAATCAGGGGTCGATGAGCCTATGAGCGAAGGGTCGAACTGTCGAAGCGCGCCTACTTCGGCAGTTGCATCTACAGACTCGGGGCGGAATCCCGGAGGGGACGGAAATCCTTCCTCAAGGAGCAGGCGCACCGAGGTCTACGCTGCTCTGAGGCGAGTCTCGAACGCCAAGGCATCTTCGATGGCCTCGACCGACAAGCCCTTGTAGAGCTCGTGAATCGCCGGTGCTCCGAGTCCACGATTTTCTCTGAGCGCATACAGGGTGGCGCTCGGTACACGCGAGCCCTCCACACAGGGCTCGCCGGCCAGCACCCACGGCGAGATGTAGGTGTGCGTCGAGGGCCGAACCAAGCTCGGCCCCCAAAGCTCGGCCCTCGAAACGCCTTCGACTGGCCCGGTAAGCTCGAACACGTCGAGAACCTCAACAAGACCGTCAAACGCCTGCTGACCAGTGAACCGGTCAGTGCCTTCGTTCCCGATCAGAAAGATCGTGCCGTCGCTATGGACACTCGG